>CAZHQU010000107.1:0-6592 GCA_964534245.1 uncultured Coprobacillus sp. | reverse complement strand
AGTACAACCAAGAATTATAGATAAAACAGTAACAGTAAAACGAGATACAGTTATAAACAAACAAGATCTTATTGATGAAATAGATATAATTAATCAAAAAGAATCAGAAAAGTATTATATAGAGTTTACAAATCGTTATCAAGAAAACGATGAAGAAACATTCTCTGAAAATACGACTTTAACTGCTGCTGCACACTTTGGTTATAATCTTTATATACAAGATGAAGAACTGGAATTTGTATCATTAAAAACTATACAAACTTATAATAGTATAAGAAGAGAAGATGAATACATTACTATACCATTAAATGATGTAACAACAGGATATGTTGGAGTGAAAATAAATGATAAGTTAGTAGAAATAATAGCACCAAATACTAAATATGAAATATCATTTACAATGAATGAAGATATTACTATAACATTTGAAAGAAAAGATTCTATTTATGATTTCTATCCTCAAGAAATATATTATAAAGACTTATACCCATTTATTACTGAAATAGAAGTAGATGATTTGGTAGAAATAATATATATAGATAAAACTAATTCAAACAATTTATTCTACGAAGCTTCATTTGTAACAATTGATGAAAACAATACCGAATCAATGAATTATGCATATGAGTTTCTAAGATTCTTCAGAGAAGAAAAATGTACATTAATTACCGAAAAGGTAAACAATATAAGTGATGGCAAATATATCATTAAAACAACTAATGGAACATATGAAATCGATGATTACAATTTATTCATGATAAATAATGCAAGATATTACGAATCAAAAATTCTAACACCATTCCCAGATACAATTAAAGTAAATGGATATACATTCAAAGAAGAAACATTCTATATAACTAGTGAAGTATCATACGAAAGAATAAATCCAGAAGAAATAGTATTTAAAGAAACACCAAATACGGACTACATAATAGTTTCAACTGAAGTTAAACTAAGATGTGGTATTCAAGAAGTATTAATACCATATCCAAAACAATTAATATATAATAATGGTTTTAAAAGAGTATCACTAGAGATAATAAATAGTTATTCATTTGAAAGTCATTTACCATGTATTAATATGTTATGTGAATACACATTATATAATGAAACCATTTCAGAAGAAACAAAAGTATGTACGCTAGGATTTAAATGTGGAAGTACAATAACAAAGACTAATTTTTTAAGTCTTTTAAGTGACTACGGATTTAATGAAGAAACAATATTTAGTTATGCAAATATAGAGTCGGTAGACTCAACAATATTGTTTAGTAGTTTTGACACAGAATATATATATGAATCTAGAGATGTAATATGTTACAATACTAACTAAATTATAAGCTAAATGATTACTTAGATTTAGAAATAAATTATTTATTAAAACATGTAACCAATCAGGTATAATATTTAGAAAGAGGGTGAATAAGTGAAGACTAAAGATATAAATCAAAAATATAACAAAGCTTTTACCAATGGTAACAAAGTAACCAATGGTAACAAAGTAACCAATGGTAACAAAGTAACCAATGGGAAAGGATTTACCATTGTTGAACTAGTAATAGTAATTGCTGTAATTGGGATATTAGCAGCAGTACTAATACCTACATTTAATAGTATTATAAATAAAGCAAATGAAAGCAAAGCTACTCAAGAAGTAACTAATGCTATGAAAGAGTTAAATCTTATTTACCCTAATTTAGATTTAGATAGCTTAATCGTTTTATATTACGAACAAACTGATGAAAATCTTGATATAGATAACAATCCAGAACTAAAATACATGTTTGAGTTTATAGATAGAAAGATGCATATAAAAGAATATGATACTTATAATATAGATGGAAACAAACTAATTATTGAAGGTAAACTATATTATCATTTAGAAATCGGAAAAATAAACGAAAACTATCCTAATATATCTATATATTCTAAAAGTAAAGATATAGAAAATATAGAAACAAAACCTAATGAAAGTAAAAAATACACAGTTACAATTGATAGATCATCAGATGGAATAACAAATATGGACTTTTCTAAATATGAAAAAGAATGGGAGTCTGGAAGTGTAATTCCTTTAGAATTTGATCATTTTGAAACAAAATTACTTAAGATATTTGTAAATGATGTAGAAGTGGGAATTGTTGAACTAGGAAACGTAATACCTATTTACTATTTAACAATAACAGATACTGATGTAATAGTTAGAACAGAATTTTGCTATATAATATCATTTAGTGAAGAAGCAAAAGAATACTTTGACATTACAAAAGTAAATGAAATAGAAAACACTAAATACTTAAATAACGAAGAAGTATCAATAATTTGCAAATCAAGTGTAATAGATGATTTAAACATTAATGAAACTATATATATAAAAGCAAATGATGTTGTAATAATGGAAATTTATAAAGATGAAAATGGAGCAACAGTCTTTCCATTAATAATATTAACAATAGAAAATTCTAATCTAACTATTAGTGTAGAAAAAGTAAAAGACACAAATGTAATTTGTTATGAAGATCTATACCCATTTGTTAATGAATTCAAATCAAATGATGTAAGTAATATAAAAGAAATAATTGAAATAAAGCATATTAACTACCAAAATGCTTATGAACACTTTTCCGCATGTTACATCGATAGAAGTACTCTAAGTGGTCAGTTATATATTATCAATTTTATTAAACATTTAAAACAATCAAGATTTGAGGTAACAGATGCGCTTGAAACTACTGATGAAGCCTCATATCGTAAATATGTAATAGTAACTGATACGGAAGTATATGAACTAAATTACACAGATAGAGTGATAAATTATAATAATGATTCTTATATACTAAATCAAAATGACAGACTAGGAGAGATGGATCACTATTATACTTATAGTGTATTTAACAACATTAACTTAAATGAATCTAGTTTTTATACAGTAAATATTACTAACAAAACATCAAATACCGAAACATCAAATATAGAAGTTATAGATACACTAGATTTAAGAAGATTAGTATTCACACAAAATGAGGATTTGGTTGAATATAATCCAGTAACAAACATTACTTTTAAATTCAATGGTTTTACATATAGAATACTAAACAATAAACAATTTAGAAATGAAGATACATATCAAGTATATGATATAGTTAATAATTTCTCATTTGAAAGCATACTAAGCAAGGCAAGACCAACCTATATAACGCTTTCTGAGAAGTATGATTTCATAAATAGCATCAATAAAGAAGATGTAAAAGAAATAATGTATCATCAGTGCAGAGAAGAACTAATTAATAAATGCGAATACATTAGTATTAATTCAGATGAAGAAAATCTATATCTAGATTCATTTATAACTTATCTAAAAACAAATAAATTCGAATATGTTGAAAATCCGGATGCTTTAGAACCAGCAATACCTAGTTATTATACATTAATACTAAATAATGAGACAGTTTACCAAATCGAATCATCAAACTACATATACATAAATGGTGACTGCTACAAAACAAAAACTAGTATTCCAGAGTTTCCAGATGCATTAAAACAAGAAGGATATACTTTTGCTAAGGATGATTATGAAAACTACAGTGCAAGTTTTCAAACTGATTCACAAGTTCAAGATGCAAATCAAGATATTACAATAGATGTAAGATCAATAATATTCAAAGAAGTAAACCAATACTTAACTAGTGAAATATACAATACTAAATTTGTTTATGATGATATTGATTTATACTTTGTAAGTTTAGATGAAAATAATACTAATATTTTATTAAAGATGGTAGTTAATGAAAAAGAATATTATTTAGAAATACTAAATAGTTTTGAGGCTATTAACTATATATATCCAGGTGAAAAACACTTAGTCAGTTATGAATTTAATATAATAAACATAAGCGCAGTACTATTAAAACAAGTATATTATGAAAATAGATATCACTTAACAAAAGAAGATATAATCAAAGAGTCGTATTTATCAAATATGACATATACTATTTATGATAAAAATGGAAATGTTCTTTTACTTAATAATGATATATATTATGGATATCCTGAATATTTAATTCTAGATCAAGATGTAACAGTAAAAGTGAATGAAAAACTAAACGTTAATGGATATTATGATGTAATAAGGTGTTTATCTGAGAGTGGTTTAGAACAAGGAAATAAACCTGGTGATATAGTAGAACCGGTTCCAATTGTAAACATACCAAACTTTTTAAATGATTCAGGCAGTAACAAAGCAATGAAACTAATATACACATATAAAGAAGTAAAAGAAGAATTTGATTATGTTACTCAAACAACTCACTTATCTAAAGACTTCTTTCCAAAAACATTATTTGAGTCTAGCATAGTATTATGTTATGCAAGTAGAACTACTTCAATGTATTTACAGTATTACAACTTTAATTATACATCAAATAATCTATCTATAAATACTACGAGTCAAGTTCAATCAGAGAATAATCGTGAAGTAGCGATAGTTGACTTTATAATAATACCAAAGAAAGAAGTTATGCAATATAGTTTACCATTTGAAAAAGAACAAGAAATACAAATAAAAGCAAAAGAAGCTATAGAATATGAATATGGACATAGTGTTAAACAAATAAAAGTATATTATGAAGTAAGTGGAAATTACATAATATATCCAGTATTTAATGATTTAAATTCAATTAGAAAAGATGTTTATACAAAAGATATCTTAGGCACTAAATTTATATATGACTATGACATATTAGTATATTCAGAATCTAAAGGTTTAAGGACTTTAGAGGAAGCAAGTACTGAAGGTATAAATGGATTAACAAAATCAATAGAATATATAGCAGCTACTCATTATGCATATAATCCAAACTTCAGAAGAATACTAGAAGATATATAAAATATAAAAAATAAATAAAATGTTTCTTATTGTGATTTTAATAATAAGAAGCATTTTTTTATGAATACATATGTTATAAGTAGTTAAATAAGTGAATTAAAGAGCAGAACAAAAATAATCAAATTATAGACTTACTTGAAAAAACGCTCAATTTCACATAAATTCTACTTGAAAAAACGCTCAATTTCACATAAATTCTACTTGAAAAAAGGCTCAATTGAGTGTATAATATATGTGTAAACTACAAATAATATGATTGTATTTTTAAAAGGAGTAAATATGTTCAAAAGAAAAGTATATGATAAATTGTTAGAATGGAAAGAAAAATGTAATGGAAAATATGCTGCTTTGTTAGAGGGCGCAAGACGTGTTGGTAAATCAACAATTGCATTAGAATTTGCTAAAAATGAATATAAATCTTATATCATGATTGATTTTGGACAAGTGGGCAAAAATATAACAGACTTATTTTTAGATATGAGTAACCTAGATATATTCTTTTTGAGATTACAAGCTGAATTCGGAATATCACTTATTAAAAGAGAGTCAGTTATAATTTTTGATGAAATACAATTATTTCCTTTAGCTCGTCAAGCTATTAAATATTTAGTTAAAGACGGTAGATATGATTATATTGAAACTGGCTCATTAATATCAATTAAAAAAAACGTAGAGAAAATATTAATACCATCAGAGGAATATAAAATAAATGTTTATCCAATGGATATAGAGGAGTTTTTTTGGGCGACTGGTAGAACAGATTATGACGTATTAAGAAGTTTATATTTATTAAATAAACCAATTGGAGAATCAACAAACAGAAAATTATTAAGAGATTTTAGAATATACTTAGCCGTTGGAGGAATGCCACAAGCGGTCGAAGCATATATTGATAAAAAGTCATTTTTAGAAATTGACTTTGTTAAAAGAGGTATTATCGAGTTATATAAAGACGACTTTATGAAAATTGATTCAACTGGAAGAATTGGTAGAATATATGATTCAATACCATCAAATCTTTCGTCACATAAAAAAAGGTTCTTTATATCTTCAGCAACGAATAGTAAACATAAAGAAAAGAACGATCAATTGCTTTCAGAAATTATAGATTCCAAAACAGTGATAATATGTTATAACACAACTGATCCTAATGCATCTTTATCTCAAACGAAAAAAATTGATGATTATAAATTATACCTATCAGATGTTGGTTTATTCACAACAATGTTATTTAATGATAAAGATCAAAATTATGAAGATATTTATAAGAAATTGTTAAGTGATAAATTAGATATCAATCTAGGTTTTCTATATGAAAATGCAGTGGCACAAATAATCAAGTCAACAAACAGAGAATTGTATTTCCATACATGGAGAAAAAAAGATTCAACACATTCATATGAAATTGATTTTGTTCTAAGTAATAAAGGTAAAATAATGCCATTAGAAGTAAAATCTGGTTTAACTAAAAATCATCATTCAATAGATGATTTTATGAGAAAATATTCTAATAGAATTAGTAAATGTATAGTTTTATCGGGCCATGATGTTAATCACGAAAATATGTTGCTATTTAAACCAATTTACTTTCTACCTTTTATTTTAGAAGAATAAAAAATACATATAATTTGATTTAAAAATCTTGTTTAACGTAGTGAAGATAAAAATTAATTATAATATTTTAATGTAATTTTATTACTACTTATT
>CAZHQU010000106.1:0-6612 GCA_964534245.1 uncultured Coprobacillus sp. | reverse complement strand
CCTAGTTGAAGTTGGATTTATGTCGAATAGTGTCGAATTAACTATGTTAAAAACCCCTGAGTATCAAGATAAAATTTGTTATGCAATTTGTTATGGAATATTACAATATCTAAACAAATAATAAATAGGTCTTTAAAAATATAGTGAAAAGTGATATAATATATTAAATGAGGAATGAAATATGAAAAAAATAATTAATGCGAAAACTCCAGAAGATATAATTGATTTAGGAAGAAAAATTGGAAAGCTTGCGTTTCCTAATATGGTAATAACTATGGAAGGTGATCTTGGAGCTGGAAAGACTACGATGACAAAAGGAATTGGAGAGTCTTTAGAGATTAAAAGAGTAATTAACAGTCCAACATTTACTATTATGAAAACGTATGAAGGCAAAATGCCTTTATATCATATGGATGTATATAGAATTAGTAATGAAAGTGGTGATGAGTATTTAGAGGAATACTTTGAACTAGGTGGCGTTACAGTAATTGAATGGGCTAATAACATTAGTGATATAATACCTGATGATAGATTAGAGATAAATATATCAGTAGATAATACTGGAATTAGAATTGTTGAATTAGAATCAAATGATTCTAAATATATAGATTTAATTAATAAATTAGAAAATTAATTATTTAGAAAGGAATGTTTTATGAATATTTTAATGTTAGATACAGCAACAGATAATTTATATGTAAGATTCTTTAATGATGAAGAAAATAAAACTTTCTTTTCTAAAGAAATGATAACTCATAATAATCATTCAGAGAATTTACTTGTTGTTATTGAAGAAGGTCTAAAACTTCATAATATGAAGTTAAAAGATTTTGACAAAATTATTGTTGGTTATGGGCCTGGTTCGTATACGGGGTTACGCGTGTCTATGGTTGTTGCGAAGATGGCAAGTTACACGCTTAATATCCCATTATATACAATTAGTAGTTTAAGTTTTGTTGGAAGTGGATATATAAATAAAAATGAAAATATATTGATTTCCATTAAAGCAAAGAAGGGGCATTCATATATTAAAGTGTATGAGGCTAATAGTGATAAAGTTGTTTTGGAAGATACTTTCTTAACAGACGAAGAAAAGGAAAATTTCATTTCGCAATATAACGCTTTTGTTGTATGTGAAGGTAGTTATAAAATTGATGAAGAGGTAATTAATAAGCATGCTGAATTAGTTGATAATGTCCATGAGATCACACCAAATTACCTTAGAAAGGCAAATTCATGAAATATAAACTAAGACAAATGGAATTAAGTGATATTGATGACGTTATTGCTGGTGAAGAGAGAGTTTTTGGCAAATCATTAGGCTATGATATGTTATACACTGAACTAAAGGCTAATCCATATGCTTTTTATTTTGTGTTAGAAGTTGATAAAAAATTTGGTGGCTATATAGGAACATGGATAGAACAAGATCATGCTGATATAATTAACTTCTTTGTGATTGAAGAATATCAAGGTAATGGCTTTGGGACAATGATGTTAGAATTTGTTATTAATCTTGTATCATCGGTTGGTGTTCCAACAATTTCGTTAGAAGTAAGAGAAAGTAATACTAAAGCGATATCATTATATGAGAAAAATGGATTTATATTTTCTCATAAAAGAGAAAAATATTATCGTGATGGAGAAGATGCTTTAGTTTTAATATATGAGGTGAAATAATGATAGTTTTAGGCGTTGAGACAAGTTGTGATGAAACTAGTGTTAGTATAGTTAAAGATGGTAAAGAAGTTTTATCAAATGTTATTTACACACAAATAGATATACATAAACTTTATGGAGGAGTAGTTCCTGAAGTCGCTAGTAGACATCACTTACGTAAAATAACATATGTTTTTGATCAAAGTTTAAAAGAAGCAGGTTTAGAACCAAAAGATATAGATTTAGTTGCTGTAACGGCAAAACCAGGATTAATTGGCTCATTACTTGTGGGGATAAATGCGGCTAAAACTTTTGCTTTAGCTCATGGCATAGAATGTATTGAAGTAGATCATATAGTAGGTCATATTTATGCAAATCACATCGAAAGTGATTTTAACTTCCCAATGCTTGCGTTAGTAGTATCTGGTGGACACACAGAACTTGTATATATTAAAGATCATTATGAATTTGAAATACTTGGTGAAACACTTGATGATGCTGTAGGAGAAGCTTATGATAAAGTTGGTAGAGTTATGAATTTAGAGTATCCTGCGGGTGCTAAGATTGATAAACTTGCTCATATTGGTAATCCTACATACCCATTACCGTTAGTTTATGTTGACAAAGATGGATATGATTTCTCATTCTCAGGAATGAAGTCAGCAGTATTGAATTTAGTTAATAGAGCTAAGATGAAAAATGAGGAAATTAATAACGCGGATTTGGCTGCATCGTTTCAAAGTAAGATAGTTAAAGTTTTAACTGATAAAACTATAAAGGCCGCTCTAGAATACAAAGTAAATCAAATCGTAGTTGCAGGTGGAGTTGCCGCAAACCAAGGTTTAAGAACAAGTTTAAAAGAAGCTGCAGAAGCAAACAATATTAAGCTAACATTTCCTAAAATGGTATATTGTACGGATAATGCAGCAATGATTGCTGTTGCAGGATATTTTAAATATATTTGTAAAAAATAAATAAACATATAAAATTGTTATTGCATTTATGGCAGATTTGTAGTATAATATGTATAATGAATGCGTTTATAAAATTATATTGGAGGCAATATGAAAAATAAAAGATTATTTTCGTTTTTATTACTTATAGTAGCGCTTATAGCACTAGTTGGTTGTTCAGATGATGAAATGTCTGTTTTATGGGAAAATTATGTTAACGCTGTTAACGCTACTGACATCAATGGAGTAGCTGGAACATTCTATGATACAAAGTCAACTGATTACAAAAAATTTGTAGAAGAAAATTCATACTTTGAAAGTGTTAATTCAGTTGAAACTGAAAGTTTTGAAGTTATTATGTATTGTGACTTCTCAAACTCTCTAAATTCTCAAGGATATTATAAAGCTGAAGTTAAAGCTAAAGTAAATGGTGAAAGCCAAGAATTCTATGCTTATGCATGTAAGAACAATCAAGGTCTATTCTTTGCGCAACCTATAACAGTTGAAAATGGAAAAGTTGTTTCTGAACCAAGTGACTTATGGAGATCACAAGTATACTATGCTACAGAATCTTTTAATTATTCATATAGCGATGGTGAATCAACTCTTTTAAGACAAATCACTAATGATAAAGAAGTTGTTATCCCTGAAACATTTAAAGATGAATATGATGCAGATGTTAAAGTTACTAAAATTGGTAAATACGCATTCTACAAATACAATAAAATTTTATGCTTTACTACTGCAATATCAAAATTAAAATCAGTTTTAATTCCAGAAACTATTACAACAATTGGAGAATGTGCATTCTTCCAATGTGTAAATTTAAAATCAATTGTTATTCCTGAATCAGTTGATAAAATTGAAAAAATGGCATTTGCTGGATGCTCTGATTTAGAAACTATAACAATCAAGAGAAAAACAGAAGAATTCGTTGCTGAAAAATTTGAATCATCAGCTTATGGTGATGATGAAAATCCATTAATTATTGATAATGCTCGTACTCTTCAACAAGGTGAAATTTACACTTTAACAATCAAGAAAAATTCTGGTGAAGATTTAAGATTAGTTAAATGGTCTTCAGATTCATCATCTGTAAGTGTTAATCCTGATACAGGTGAAATTAAAGCTTTAAGTGTTGGACAAGCAAAAATTAGAGTTGAATTAAGAGATAATCCTAGTGTTTATGCAGATGTTACTATCACAATTGAACCTATTGAAACTTATCTTTCAATTGAAGTAAATGCTTTTGACAGATGTACTGGTCTAAAAGAATTATATATTGATGCAACAAATCCTAATTCAATTAAGATTGTAAATGGTACTCAAGGTCCTATTTTAAATTTAAATGACACAGTAAAGATTATTGTTCCTAAAGGTTCTAAGGCTATGTATCAAACACATGAATCATGGTCTAAATATTCTTCACAAATATATGAAATGGAATAAAAGTCAGGAGCAATCTTGACTTTTTATGTTTTTTTGATGTAAAACTTTAAAAAATTAATGTTTTTATAAAAAAAATATGTAAATCAATAAAAATAAACAATGTCGAAAAAGATAATTTATTGAAAAAGAAACCCTATTATGTTATAATATTAATATAAAGCATAAGGAGGTTTAAGTCTATGGATATATCAATTATTAATCTAGATATTCTTGCTTGCTTATGTTTAGTAATGTGTTTAATTATAGCATATGTTGAAGGATTTAAAAGAGAATTAACAAAAAATATTGCGCTTACTATTTCGACTTTAGTAATAGTTTTACTTAAGAAATTAATCAATGATTTAATAAATTCATTACCGATTAATGATAAATTTATTGATGAGTTAAAGGTAATAATATTTATATTTCTATTTTTTCTTTTGTACTGTTTACTAAAATTGTTTGTTAAGAAAATCATAAACAGTATAAGTAAAAATAGAATAAGAAAAAAAACATTTATTAGTTCTGTTGGGGCAATAAGCTTAGGAGTAATTAATTCAGTATTTATTGTTAATTTACTTGTTTGCATATTATCAGTAATAACAATAATAAATTCTAGTTATTATTCAATAAAAATAATAAATCAGATAAACGAATTATTATTTAATTCTACCTATGTAAATTAAAGGTGATCACGATGGAAGAAAAAGAATATTGTTTCGAAAGTGATTTACCGAAGGAAATATATGACAAAAAACTACCAATGTTTCAAAAGGATGATTTCGTACCTGAGACAAATGGAATTAAAATGTCGAACCCATTCTTATATAACTTTAAAAAGGATAAGTCAGTAGTATATTCCTTTGAAGAATTTGGGTTGAGGTATAAGAAAAGGAATTTATATATTGGAAGTTTTATTCGCAATGACGAAATAAGTAAAAATACAAAACTTAGAATTTTAAGAAAGTATTTTAGAAAATGCAATAGACAGGCTCGCTCAAAACATAGTTCAGTAAGAAAACAGATTATTAAATCGAGTTCTAAAGATATACAAGATAATATAAAAATTACAACTAGGATTTTAATATTTGTATTACTAGTTCTTAATTTATTAATTTTAGGATTTATGAGTGGAAAAGCTAGTGATTTATTTGAAATAGAATATACAAGTCAACTTACAAATGAGATAAACAAATTATTATCAAAAGAGTTTGTGATAATAGGACTAAATTTATCAACAATTTCGATTATATTCATGATTTTGTATATGAAATTAATTACAGTAACTATAGGAAATTATAATGAGGATTATAAAAATCATTTAACAAATTCTATTAATCAGATAAACTATATTTTTAAAATTCATAAGAAAGAATATAGTGAAACTCGAAAACATTATATTAATAGTATCAAAAAAGAGTTAAATTATTACACAACTAAAAATTTGGAGGAATTATGGAATCTTGAATATACATATGAAGATATTCTGGATTCGCAAACTATTATTGAAGGTAGAAACGTTAATGTTAATAGGTTGTGTAAAATTAATAAGGTTATACAAATAGGTGTAATCTCAATTATTACTTTAGCAAATGCTTTTACTTTGGGCATATTTATATTTGTTTTATTGAAAAGCATATTTAATAAAATCTAGAATTGATAAGGAGAAAAATTATGGCAGAAATTAAAGATAAAAAGAATAGTGCAGCAAATTCTAGTGAAAAAGAAAGCTTAAAGAAACGTGCAAAATACATTGAAATGGAAAGAGCCGCTTTAGAAAAAGAAAAACAAAAGTTAAAAGATAGAGAAGCTCAACAAAAGGAAAAAGCAAAACAAAAAGAAAAAGAAATTATTGCCATAGAACGTCAAAAAGCTAAAGAAAGATTAGAAAAAGAAATCTCTAAAATGAAAGAGAGAGAAAAAGCTAATATTGAAAAAGCTGTAGAAAAAGAACGTGAACGTATTAGAAAAATTCTTGCTAGTGGTGGAAATCCATTTGCTACAAAGATTTCTAAGAAAGAACTAGAAAAATATCGTGAAAATATTAACGAAGAAAATAATGAAATAGCTAAGAAAGCAGCAGAAGAAGCTGAAAAGAAAGCTGCAGAAGAAGTTGCAAGAAAAGTTGCAGAACAAAAAGCTAAAGAGGAAGCTGCAAGAAAAGTTGCAGAACAAAAAGCTAAAGAGGAAGCTGCAAGAAAAGCTAAGGCTGAAGCAGAAAGAAAAGCAAGAGAAGAAGCTGCAAAGAAAGCAAGTTCTTCAAGAAGTACAAAATCTGTTGATAGAATTAAACCTAAGCAAGAAACTAAGAAAAATATGACTCCTGAAGAAAAGAAACAGGAAGCAGAAAGAAAGAGACTTGCTAATGAGGCCGCAATTAAAGAAGCAGAAAGAAAAAGAGCTGAACAATTAAAAGAAAGAGAAGAAAGAAATAAACCTGCAGAACAAAGAGCAAAAGAAGAAGCTGAAAAGAGAGCTATTGCTGAAATGATGGCGATTGAAGCTGCAAGAAAAGCTGCAGAACAAAAGGCAAAAGAAGAAGCTGAAAAGAAAGCTGCTGAAGAAGCTGCAA
>CAZHQU010000105.1:0-6617 GCA_964534245.1 uncultured Coprobacillus sp. | reverse complement strand
GATTTCATTAAGTAATATTTATTAGATACCATTTAAAAATTAATATATTCATCAATAGTAACTCATAAGGTTCAATTAATATTTGGACCTTTTTATTTTGTAAATTTTAAAGGTTTAAGATAAGGAAATGTTAATAAAAAATCATTTCAATTTCTAAAATCTCAGCAATCAAAAATAATAAATCAAACTAATAATTTGAATGATTATAAAGACTCAACAATACTAAAATTAATAAAAAAATCAAATGATTTAAGAGATTAATAATTTATTCAATTTTCCTAAAACTATTTAAAAATGATTAAATAAAAATAGAATTTGAATTTGATAATTATGAAGATTTTCGATTTTCAATTCTTTAAAATTCGTAGCCAAAAATTAAAAATTGAGTTGATTAATTACGAAGCAATTGAATTCTCGATTGCTTAAAATTAATTATTAAATAGAGAAAAGAGCTGAACTAATCATGAGCTTAAATATATCTGAAATACTCAAAATTAATAATTTAAATTAGAGAATGAAATTGATAAGTGTTAAGGATTTTAATTCTCGATTGCTTAAAATTTATCGTTAAAAAATCAGCGATCAAATTGTAGATTTGTATGTTTAAAAATAATTCGATTGCTTAAAATAATTGATCAAAATTAGAGATTGAAATTGGTAATTGTAAGGATTCAGGAATTTCGATTTCTTAAAATCAGATTCGATAATTATTGATGATTTTAAATCTTTAAAATGAGCATTCGAATTAATAAATTATTATTTTTTTCATGAATTATTGATTATTAAATAAAATCCTAAAAATCCTCAAAAAAAAGGGTCAAAAAAGCGTGGTAGTTGAGATGTTATTAGAGTTTTGGGTAAAAATGAGTTTTCCACTAATCCACATAAAGTTAAAAAATGTGCACCGTTACGTTACTTTTTATTGGTTAACATAATATACATTATAGGAACAAATAAGCATTTTTTAAAAAGGTCTTTTTCGAATTCAAATTTAAATTAAAATTAATAAATTATATTATTTAAAATCAAAAAATGATAAATTATTTAGGTTTAAACATACTCATTTTTATCATTTTGTGTAGTTTAGGATTTTATACGTTTTTTTATGACAAAATGAAAGTATTTTTATCGATTAATCATCCATTTCACCCTTTTTAAATCGCTCTACTTCTTCTAAATGGTCAACTAGGTATAAAAAAAGAAAAAAATGACCCAAAATTTTTTTGGATCATTCGAATAGTCTTTTTACGATATTTAATTTATAATTTGAAGCTAATTTTAAAGCGAGTTGAAATGCTTCATCATTTAATTCTTTAGGTTGATGACAGTCACTTCCGATAATCACTTTAACATTTGTAGTTTCAACAATTTTCCAAAACTCATGATTTGGCACATTGTACTTTGGATTGCCAGAATCATCAAATCTATGATTGTTTCTAATTCCTCCAGCATTAAACTCTAGTAAGCAATCATTTCTAATTGCAGCCTCACAAATCCTTCTCACACAATTTTCCGCAAACGAATCGAGTTCTTGGTAGCCATGTAAAAACAAATCTGGATGCGCCAAAATTTTAAAGAGTTTAGTATCAAGTGCATCTATTATATATTTTGTATACATTTCTAATTTTTCATGTGTGTCAACTGTGTAGGTGCTAAATGAATGTAAGACTTTTTCTCCTGTATAATAATGCGGACCTAAAATTAAATAATCTAAATCCATTAATAATTTTTTATAGTAATCATCATCGTTATAAATATATTCAATTTCTAAACCTTTATAAATTTTAATTTCATTTTGATATTTAAGAATTGCTTCATTTAGCTCTTTTAAATAGATATTATAAAATTCATCTATGCTCATTCGGTAGAAAGCTTCTACTCTTATCGGACCATGATCACTAATACCAATTTCAGAATAATTATTTTTTATAGCTTCTTCTACATAATCAAAAACATTTCCTTTAGCGTGTGAACATAAATAATGGTGGGTATGATAATTAGTCTTCATCATTATCAATTCCAAAGATATCTAATTGTTCATATGGATTGAAACGTTCTGGAGTTTGAGTCACACGCATCCATTTCGCACTTCTTCCTGTTCCAAGTGGTGAAATTTTACCTTCATCTCTTAAACGTTGTAGTGTTCTATTTATTGTTGAATCACTTACATAAGGATGTTTTGCCCTAATATCATCTTTAGTAAATATTTGAGGAACTCGATAAATTGTATTTTCAATGTTATCTCCTTTATTTAATTTACTATCATATTCATAATCTCTAATCAATTTTTCTAATTTTTCATAGTTTTCCAGTAGATGATTAATTAAAAACTCTGTTAAAGGTTCTGTATGAGCAAATCCTGCTTCCCAGTTATAATTAGCAGCTATAACATGTTGTTTGAATTCTTGATAATTATTATAAATGAATTCAAAGAAACTTTCATACATATTAATATCAAACGATTCTCTAAATAATAAAACATAAATTAATAATAATCCAGTTATTTCTGTTTCATTTTTAAATGGTTTAATATTAATAAAATCAATATAGAAGTTAACTACTAAGGAAACTATTTCATATTGATTAGTTGAAAGTAAATCAGTATATAAATCTAATATTTTTTTCACATCTTCTCTTTTACTTACATTTTTGTATTCAGTAAGTAAGTTTTCTTGATATGATACTCTATTCGTCTCAAATTTAACTTGTTTTACATCTTTATATAAGCGAGAAGCTAGTGATAATACTCCATTAGGAATCAACTCGAATTCATGTGCGCTTTCAACACTAATTTCTAAGATCTTTTTAATGTTAGCTACTATCTTTTCATCGTTAGTTTTTGGTGCTGAATTTTTATTAATTAATAATCTCAATCGATTTTCAGTAATATTTAAATTTAAAAGTTTCGTAATAAAGAAAGTATCTTTTGCAATTGTTTGTTTAGCAATATAAACTTTATCAGCTTTTAAAATATTATGATAATAAAATTCTTTACCTTTATATTGATATAATTTGATTAATTTCATTACTTCTTCATTACGATAATTAATCCTTTTGATATTTTTTAATGCGTTCATATTTCTCACCAAAATGATTTTATCATAATTCAGGTCTTAATCATAGTCATTTTTTTAATTGTGAATATATTTTGTTTTAAAATTCGCTATTTTTTTACAATTAAACTTATTCATTTTTAATTTTTAACTATTTTATTTTCTATTGTCTTTTTTATTTCAGAAATTACTACTACTAAAACTGATAATAAAGATGAGATTAAAAATAAATTTAATGGTAAAGGTTTTAATTTAAATAGTACATTTAATTTATCCACATAGATAACTAATAACTGTAAAATCATACCAATAATAAACGCTAAGTTTAAAAATTTGTTTTTAAAGGTTTTTCGATTAATAATACTATTATCACTACTGCAATTATATGAATGAAATAACTGAGCAGTTGAAATTGTAAGAAATGCCATAGTCGTTGCGTATGAAGGGTTAATTTTTAAACCAATTAAATAAGATATTATTGTTAATAATCCAATTACTATTCCCATAAAAAAGATATCAATAGTTAATTTTTTATTAAAAAAAGCTTCTTCTTTTTTTCTTGGTGGATTTTTCATAATTTCATCATTACTTTCCATAATACCAAGTCCAAAGGCTGGAAGAGAGTCAGTTATAATATTAATCCATAATAAATGTATCGCTAATAATGGAATTCCCAAATCATATTTTGTTATTAAAGAGATTAAAGTAATTATTAAAATAGTAAGAACTTCTCCTATATTACTTGATAGTAAATATTTACAACATCTTTTAATATTTTCATATATTCCTCGACCATTTTTAATCGCTTTTATAATTGTATTGTAATTTGAGTCTACCAATATTACATCAGCACATTCTTTACTTATTTCCGCACCACTTCCCATTGCACACCCTATATCAGCCCTTTTAAGAGCCAATGCATCATTTATCCCATCACCAGTCATAGCGACTACTTTATTTTTTCTTTGCCAGGCATTAATAATTCGAACTTTATCAAATGGATCAACTCTTGCATATACATTATAATTTTCAACTACTTTATCTAATTCATCATCAGTTAATTTATCTAATTCTTCTTTGCTCATTACTTCACTTATTTTATTCACTATATTTAATTTGCTTGCAATATAGAAAGCAGTTTTAGGATGATCTCCTGTGATCATGATAGTTCTTAAGCCAGCAGTGTTGGCTTTCATAATAGTATTAAGTACATCTTTTCTTGGTAAATCTTGCATTCCAATTAAAGCAACTATTTCATCTTTAGTTGCGATTGCTATAACTCTATCACCTTCACCCATCATCTTGTTTATTGCTTCATAAAATTGATTATTTGGCTTTTTTCTTACTAATGTGACTATCTTATCAAATGCACCTTTAAAAAGTAAAATATCTTCATTTTTATAATTTAAACTTGCACTCATATATTTATCAGTAGAATTAAATTCTTTAATTTTATTAACTTGATAGTTTGTTTTTTCATAATTTAAACTTTCAATTAATTCAATAATAGCTTTATCAATTGGATCAACTATTTCTTCTTCACTAAGTCTAGATAATATATATAAATAATCTATTAGAGTACTACTTATTTTATTAAATTGATTATTTTTTAAAACTTCATTTTCATATACACTGACAATCTTTTGTTTGTTTTCTGTTAACGTTCCGGTTTTATCTGTACAAACAATATTTGAACATCCTAAAGTTTCTACACTAGCTAATTTTTTTATTATTGCATTTTCTTTTGCCATTTTACCTACACCAATTGCTAATGTAACAGTTACAACTGTAGCTAGTCCTTCAGGTATTGCTGCAACGGCTAATGATACTGCTGATTTGAAGGCTTCGATTAAACTGATTTTTAAAGCTAATTCAATAAAGAATACGATAACACATATAAAAATCGCAAATAAGCCAATTATTTTACCGATTTGAGCTAATTTGATTTCTAATGGTGTTGCTTCTTCTTTAGTTTTTATTATTTCATCAGCAATTTCTCCTATTTTACTTTTCATTCCAATTTTTTCTACAACACAAATACAATTACCACTAACTATGAAAGTGCCAGAAAATAGATAATCATTTAAATTTTTATTTATTAAAATGCTTTCGCCTGTTAATATTGATTCATCAACTTTTAAATCTTTTGCTTCTAATATTTTCATATCCGCATCAATCATATTTCCTTTGTTTAAAACTACAATATCATTAATGGTTAGGTAAGATGGTTCTATATAGACTTCTTTATTATTTCTTATAACTTTTACTTTGTGATTTGATAATTTCTTCAACCCATCTAAAGTTTTATATGCTTTTATTTCTTGAATTGCACCAATAGTTGCATTAATAAATAATATTAAAATAATGATAATTGTTTCAAATAATGAATTTGGATCAACAATTAAACTAATAAGAGCCGCAACAATTAAAATAATCACTAACCAATCATTAAATTCATTTATAAATACTATTAGAAAGTTAGGATTTTTATTTTTTTTAATCTCATTAAGTCCATATAGTTTTAAATTATTTTTTACTTCTATTTCATTTAAACCTTTGTATTTAGTATTCACATTATCACCCTCAAATAAATAATATGAAAAAATAAAAAAAAAAGACTTTAGCATTTAACGCTAAAGCCTATAACTTAATTACTAAGCACCATTTTCATCACCGATATATATTTCATCGGCATTATATTTAAATTTAACATAAAAATCATATGTTCCGCCTACATTACATTTTACACCATAATTACTATTTGATGAGAAATTACTATATTGTCCATACTTACTTAAATTATCTTCTGCCCATTCAGCATTATTATTTTTAAGATCGACTAATGTAATAATATCTCCAACTTCAAGTTTAACATTATCAGCAAAATGTTGGCTAAATCCTTCGAATTCATCAACTGGTTTAAGTTTAATAATTCTTTCTAAACCATCTTTACTAACAATTTTTAATGCATAATTGGCATCAAAATTTTCAATTGCTTCGCCTATTGCTACCTTAGAATCACTTTTAAATACACAAACTCCTCTAGGAGCTAATAGTAAATCTTTTCCATTTGATGAAGCACCATTTAAGCTAAAATCAATTTCCAAACCACTAGAACATAAATTAGTAATCTCTAATTCAGTTTCACTGAAGTTAAATGCTACATATACTACTTCTTCATTATAGTTAAATCTAATAATTGTACCTTGATTTGCATAATCGCTATGAAGACTCATTTCACCTAGTGAAATTACAGGATTATTAGTTCGATATTCAATTAAAGATTTGTAAGCATTATATAGTGAATTTTCATCTATGATTTGATTTTCAACGACAGGATTTGTTTCATTATAATTTGGCCAATCATTTATCATGTTATTAGCTAAAATACTTCCATCATCTAAAACTGATGTAAATACTTTTTCAAGTTTAATTGTAGAATCTTTAAAATTCATTGGTAAGCGAACTTGTGAATCTAAAACTTTATTATCTCTTCCTGTTTTATTTTCACCATACATTCCTACCTCATCACCATAATAAATAAATGGAATGCCACTACGTAAC
>CAZHQU010000104.1:0-6682 GCA_964534245.1 uncultured Coprobacillus sp. | reverse complement strand
GACTAGGCAGTCATTCAGATTTGTTTTCATAAATAAGTGACTTATAGTCCCATACACCTTATAAAAAGATAGATATAGTAGCAGTTAGACATTAGAATGTGTCTATAAGTCATCTGATTTATAGTTCAAATATAGAGGTTTTAGGACCTAATTTAAAGATTTTGTTCCATATTTGGAGCAATTTTTTATTTTTCAGTAAAGTTATTAGATTTTAGCAATTAAAGGGATTTGAATATATGGTATTTTAATGTGGTTGGAAAATAGTCGGTTGATGGGATTTGAATTATTTTTTTTAAAATAGTTGATAATTTTATTGGAGTATGATATAATGTAGTAGGAAAGTAGGAATTTCCAACAAGGAGGATATTATGATTATTGAATTAAGAAAAAAATCACAAATCACGTTGCCAAAGGAAATTGTAAAGAATTTAAATTTACAAGAAGGAGATAAATTTGAAGTATCAATTGAAAATGGTTGTATTAAACTTGAACCTGTCGCTGTATACCCTAAAGAATATATATTAAAATTAGCAGAAGAAATCCAAGTATTGAGAGAGGATGTAAAATTCGAATATAATACATTTAATAATGTAGATGATTTATTAAAGAGTCTTAAAGATGATAGTAAAGAGTAGCTGATGTATAAATTAGCATACACTGAAAGATTTAAAAAAGCTTTTAATAATCTTACTCATAATGAACAAATTCAGTTTCAAAATAAAATGAAGTTGTTTGTTGAAAATGTATTGCATCCATCATTAAGAACAAAAAAGATAAAAGGCCAAAAAGATCTTTACGAAAGTAGTATTAATATGGATATAAGAATAATATGGTATTTCGAAAATGAAGAACTAATTATTTTAATTGATATCGGTCATCATGATATACTTAAGAAATTTTAAAAAAGACTTATCGTCCCACACAACTTTAAAAAGACAGATATCGTAGCAGTAAGGCATTAAAATAAAATATATAAATATGTTTTGTCTATATGTCATTAATATTGGAAATCATTTGATTTCTATTGGATTCATAATGTTTATAGCATAAATATAGAAGTTAAAAACTTGTTAGTTTTACCTATTTAAAAGATTTTGTCCCATATTTGGAGCATTTTTTATTTATTTGAGTAATTTATATTTTTGTTAATCTAATTAAAGTTGAATATTGGATATTTTTAGATCGTTAAAAAAATAGTCAATTGATGTAATTTGAATGTATTTGTGATTATGGTGGAAATATATTTAGTATTATAGTATAATAATGTCAACTAGAGAGTGACAAAGTTCCATCTTGACTTGTTAGACTTTATAACAATTGATATGATATAATATTATTGCAAATTAAATAATAAGGAGATTCATATATGACATTAGGTAATAGAATACAAGAAATTAGAACTCAAGCAGGATTATCACAAGAAGCTTTTGGTGAAAGAATTGGCGTTACTCGTCAAACTGTATCCAAGTGGGAGTTAGATCAAGCATATCCCGAACTAGAAAAAATTGTTCTTATAAGTAAGATATTTAAAGTTACTACTGATTCATTATTAATAGATGGGATCGATACTTTTGATGTAAAATATGATTGTTTTATATGTGGAGTTTATAAATCGAAAAACTCTGAAATTGTTGTTACTAATAAATATACATTATATTTATACGCATCAAGTACGAACACCTTTGGAGTAAAACTTTATCAAGGTTTTGAAAATAAGAAGTCTCTAATTGCAATTGTCGAAAGAGATGATGATTTAGAGAAGACAAAATATGCGTACAAATTTGAAGATAAAGTTCATTATAACGACGAAAATATTAAACAATATCTTGGTGAAATATATAACCCACTAATTACTAGAAAAATGAATAGAATTGAAAAATTTGATACAACCTCACAAAAAGTAGAAAATCCTAAAGTAAGTGAGGTTGGAATAAGAAAAGCATTAATTTCATGGAGATCACGTAGCATTCTTGAAATAGATGATACGCAATTAGTATTTTATATAACTACTCCAAATAAAGATTATGCTTTTACAATTCTAAGAGAAAATGATAACATCTATTGTTGTGCATCGTTTAATGAACCATTTGATTTGGGTATGCGCGGAGGTATACAAAATTTTAGAATTAGAAACTTTAATGGTAACATTCCCAATAAAGATTCATGGTGTAATTCCTGGTATAATTTTATAAATAATTATGAAAATCAAGAAAAAGAGTATACTATTGAATGGCTAGTTAAAAGTTATACAGACGATGAAATCATATTAAGAGGTTGTTCTGGTGACGAGTATAGATATATTCGAAATTCCAACTATGACGAAAAGATTATTGAATGTAAATGACAAAAAATACCATTAGTCCCATACAGGGATAATGGTATTTTCATTTATTTTAATAATTCAATTGTATCTTTGATAATTTTTGCTATTTTATTTTTATCTTTTTCATTTAATTCTTCTAATAATTTAACTACTTCATTAATAACATCATCATTAACATCTTGTTTAAAATGATTAGTTATAGTTTCAAACTCTTTTTCATCATTTACCATTATCACATCTTTTCCTAATAAATAATCAGTAGGGACATTAAAAAATGTGGATAAGAATTTAATTTGTTCCATATTAGGTTCAGATCTACCTATTTCCCAGCTTGAAATTACGTATTGTTTAACACTTAATTCTTTTGCAAGTTCATCTTGTGAAATGTTTTTTCTTTGTCTTAATCTTTTTAAAGTTTCTCCAAAAGTCATAATTAATTCTCCTATATTTATATTATATCACACAATTTTAAAATATGCAAAATAAACATATTTCTTTGCAAACGTAAAAAATACTGATATGATATATATGTAAAATTTGCATAAGGAGGATTATATGAATAACGATAGATATGAATTAGTAAAATTTATTGATGACGATTTAGAATAAGATATTACAATTTCACCTGAAGAAGATAATATTTGGCTTTCTAAAAATCAAATTGCAGAACTGTTTGATAGAGATAGAAGTGTTATTTCTAAACATATTAAAAAATTTTTGAAGATTTAGAGTGTGATATTAAAAGTAATGTGCAAAAAATGCACATTCAAATTCAGATAAGTCAGTAGAATTTTATAGTTTAGATGTTATTATTTCAGTTGGATTTAAAAGTAATTCTAATAGAGCTATAACATTTAGAAGATAGGCAAATAAAGTATTAAAAGAATATTTATTAACAGGTTATATTGTTAATAAAGAAAGATTACTTGTTACTAATGAGATCTATATAAGACTTATTAATAAAGTAGAGTTACTTGATGAAAGATTAAGTAATATTGAAAATAACTATAAACCACATGAATCTAAAAACTTTGCGAATATTTATGATCATATGATATAATGTTATCGAGTCATAGTTATGAAAAAAATTAAATAAAATAGCGGAAATTTATAATAATAAAAAAATAAAAGAAATGGCAATCGTGTTACAAGAAAAGTGGTTAAGAGTTAAAATAGTAATGTAATTTGTTTTTAAGAGAAAAACTAGGGTTTACTCAACAAAAAATTGCTAATAAAATGGGTATAATACGCCAATGAATTAAGTACTAAACTAGATTTTATCTTAAATGGTGTAGAATTAGTAGAAATATATGATAGGGTGAAGAGCATACACTATTATTCTCTTAGTTATCTCAGTTTCATATTTTACATTTGAACTAATATTCTGAAAATAACTATTTTTAAAATGTGAAAAGGACAAAGTATTGAAAATTTATTATGAGGTGTGATAAGTAATGAGTGATAATAAATATGAAGTTGTTAAATTTATTGATGACAACATAGAGTTAGACGTTAATATTGATCCATACAGTGAAACTATATCGTTGACGCAGTCACAAATGGCTATTTTGTTTGGTGTAGATATCAGTAGAATTAGCCGACATATTAAAAATGCATTGAATGAACAAGAAATCAATTCAAAAAGCAATTTGCGTAAAACGCAAATTGCAAATTCAGACAAGTTAGTATATTTAGATGATTTAGATGTTATTATTTCTGTAGGATATAGAGTTAAATCAATTAAAGGGGTAATATTCAGAAAATGGGCTATCAAAGTATTAAAAGAATATTTATTGCAAGGATATGTTATCAACGAAGAAAGATCATTGGTTACTAATGAAAATTATGTAAGACTTATTAATAAAGTAGAGTCATTAGATGAAAGAGTAAGTAATATTGAAAATAATTATAAACCTTAAGAATTTAAAAAATGTCAGCTTTTCTTTGATGGAGAGTTTTATGATGCATATACATTAATACAATAAATATTTGAATCGGCTAGTAACGAAATTATAATTATAGATAATTATATAGACAGAACAATACTTGATAGATTAGTAGTCAAAGATAATAATGTACAAGTAATTATTTATACAAGTATTAATTCAAGATTACTAAGTAAAGATATAAATACATTTAATAGTCAATATGGCGGTTTAGATGTTAGATACACTACGAATGTTCATGACAGATATATTATAATAAATCAAAGTAAGTTATACCATTTAGGACATTCAATAAAAGATTTAGGAAAAAAATATTTTCAATTAGTGAATCCGATAGTAATTTAATACCTATTCTTTTAAGTAATATTTAGAAGTGACTTATAGGCCAATACATCTATAGAAAGAATAGATATCTTAGAAGTTGAGAATCTTTTAAAATTACACTTTAGCAAAAGCTAAAGTTTTTTATTTTATTAATCCTGCTTTTGTTAAGCTTGTAATTAATATTGGAATTAACACTAACTGTAAAACTATTCCAGGCCATGCTGTTAAGAATGCACCACTAATAAATAATTCTATTGTGAAAACTAATGTACTATCTATTAATGCAATTAAGTATCCTGCAATACCCCAAACTGCTCTACCAAGTAGCATTGAAGTAATTAATACTATATAATTTGTTATAATAGTATTTTTATTCATTTTTTTACATAGCGCAAACCCTAAACCTGATATTAAGCCGTATGTTCCTAGTTCAAATGCCATTGCTATTGCTGCAGGATAGATTGTAGGCCTTCCGAATGTAAATGACCTTAAAACAGGCGTAATTAATCCTACTATTAAGCCGTACTTCCATCCGCATATAAATCCACATATAATTACTGGTATATGCATTGGGCATAGCATGGAGCCAATTTCAGGTATTTGACCAGTTAAAAATGGCATTAGTAACCCTAAAGCTAAAAACATTCCTGAAAGGGTTATTTTTAAAATTAAATCATGTTTTTTCATATTTGCTACTCCTTTTTGCATTCATATAAAAAAGGTATCCTAAAAAGAATACCTTCATGATATTTTCTCTAGTTATTACTAGTAGCACTTCAATGCTTTTAATAGACTTCTTGCCTATGGAGTTATTTTAACAATTTTCCAGAAATTTGTCAATGTAATTTTCTATTTGTATAAATATTTCTTTCATTGAACTATCATTTATCCCAACAATAATATTATTACATTTGTTGATTGGAATTAATAATTTCTTAGCTTTTGATTGTCCTACTGCTTTAGCCATCTTTGGAGTAATCTCTCCATATAAACTATCAGCAATTACTATTCCTACTGGTCCT
This sequence comes from uncultured Coprobacillus sp., assembly GCA_964534245.1. GTDB lineage: Bacteria > Bacillota_I > Bacilli_A > ML615J-28 > CAG-698 > CAG-698. The sequence goes on along the minus strand of CAZHQU010000104.1, from coordinate 1,067 downwards.
ATTATTATATCTGCATCTTTAGCACATACTACTACAGGATTTTCTCCAGTTGCCACAACATCAGCTTTTGCTTTAAGCATTGCTTCAGTAGCTAATGCATTAGTGCCAATTCCCATTAGTTCTATACCTAAAATATTATTTTTAGAAACCTTATCTTTAATAAGCATTACTATTTGAGCTCCTAATTTCCCGCCTTGTCCATCTATTACTACTATTTTCATATTTACCTCGTTTATATCTATATTTCTATATTTTTATAGTTCTATATTTTAGCTTTTATACTTATTTACGTTTATTTTTTTGTAATGTTTCATTAATATCAATTATTAACTTATTGTCTTCAATTGATTTTGATACAAAAGCATTACATCCTATTGTTACGTTATCACCAATATGTGTATCTCCTCCTAGTATACAAGCACCACTATATATAGTTACATGATTACCAATTGTTGGATGTCTCTTCTTGCCTTTTAATTCTTGAGCGTTATTTATTGATAAGGCTCCTAATGTTACTCCTTGATAGATTTTCACATAATCACCAATTGTTGTTGTTTCGCCAATAACAATTCCTGTACCATGGTCTATGAAGAAATAGTTACCAATTGTTGCTCCTGGATGTATATCAATTCCAGTTTTCGCATGAGCTTCTTCTGTCATTATTCTAGGAATATTCTTTATTCCTAATTTATATAGTTCATGAGCTATTCTATATACTGTAATAGCATATAGTCCTGGATAACTTAATATGATTTCTTCAATTGAGTCAACAGCAGGATCACTATTTATATATGCTTCAATATCTTTTTCTAATGAGACTCTAATGTTAGGTAGTTCGTTAACAAAAGTATCAATGATATCATCACAGTTATCTAAATTATCTAATTCATTTCTCATTATCTTTTTAATCGTTAATAGTTTCATTGTTAAATATTCATTTATATTATGAACATCTTCAAAGAATGTTGGATATAAAACATATTTAATTTCATCTAATAAATTTATTATTTGTGATCTATTAATGTTTATATGTTTACTATACTTTATATCACTCAGTTTATTTACAA
>CAZHQU010000103.1:0-6717 GCA_964534245.1 uncultured Coprobacillus sp. | reverse complement strand
AGATTTATCTTCAACATATATGTTTAATCCTAATAAACTAAAATTTAAAAATAGTTTTAATTATTTTGATGAATATAGTTCTCTAATTTATAACAGGAGAGACAATATAAGTAATATTGAAGGTATAGTTTTATATAATAAGACATTTAATGATTTAATAAATTTAAATCTTTTACCTAAGTTAATAGACTTCTATAAATCAGGTAAATGTAATGCTTTAGAACTTTCTAAATATTTTAAAGCTTATTACTATTACTCTATTATCAAGGAATACTTTAATGATATGTATTTCCAAGAGTTTAATGGTATAGTATTTGATGATGCAATACGAAAGTATAATGAGTTATTAGATAGTTATACATCATTAATAATTATGGAAACAGCAAGTAAGGTTACTAAAAATTATCCTATTAACGATGTTGAGTACGCTAAATCATCAAAAATCTATGGACTTCAAAGATGTATTAAAAATAATGGATTTAAAACAACAATTAGAAATATTCTAAAAGATTTTGGTGAATTAATTAGAAATATATGTCCTATATTTTTAATGTCACCTATCAGTGCTGCTCAGTATTTGAGTTTGGATAGTAAAAAGTTTGATATTGTAATTTTTGATGAAGCCAGTCAAATTCTTACAGCTGAGGCTATTGGAGCAATCTCAAGAGGAGAGTCTTTGGTAGTTGCGGGTGACCCAGAACAAATGCCACCAACATCATTCTTTAAAACATTTATAGAATCAAGTGAAGAAGATGTACTTTCTAATGTCGATGATTTAGAAAGTTTATTAGATGATGCTTTAGCATTAGGTATGAAGCGTAACAGGTTACTATGGCATTATCGTAGTACTCATGAATCATTAATAGCATTCTCAAATAACACGTTCTACGATCATTCTCTTTATACATTTCCATCACCAGATAATACTAAATGTAAAGTTTCTTATAAACATATTCCAAATGGAATTTACGATCATGGTATAAATGTATCAGAAGCTGATGCAATAGTTGAAGAAGTAATTAGAAGATTTGAAGATCCGATTCTTTGCAAACAGTCAATTGGTATTGTTACATTTAATATTAGACAAAAAGAACTTATTTTAGATAAAATTACAGAAGTATTTGATAAAAAACCTGAGTATTATGAAATAAATGAAAACAATCAAGATAAGTTATTTGTTAAAAACCTAGAAAATGTTCAAGGTGACGAAAGAGATGTTATAATGTTCTCAATTGGATTTGGATATGATAAGAATCATAAATTCAATCATTTCTTTGGACCATTATCACTTGAAAAAGGTGAAAGAAGATTAAACGTTGCTGTAACGAGATCTAAGCAAGAAATGATAGTATTCTCTTCTATACATAGTGGAGATATCAAGTCTGAAAGAGCAAAGAACAGAGGAGCTGAAGTTCTAAAACAATTCTTAATGTATGCAGAAGTTGGTCCATCTTGTCTAATCATTGAAAACAAAAACATCGTAAAACTTGATGAAGGAATTGAAAATGACATTAAAGAAGAACTAAGTAAATTAGGCTATGACTGTGATATTAATGTAGGTGATTCTAGATTCAAAATTAATGTTTGCGTTAAAAATCAATCTGGAGAATATATTTTAGGTATTCTAATAGATGGTGGAATTAGCTCTAAAGAATCAACTTGTAGAGATAGAAATACAGTTCAAATCAAAACTTTACAAAGACTTGATTGGAATGTTATAAATATATATTCAATTGATTATATAAAAGATAGAGAAAAAGTTTTAGATAGAATAATCAAGGCCACAACAAAACAAAATGTAATACTTGAAAATGTAGATAATACATTAGATGTTAACTTTGAAAAAGAAGATATTAAAGTATATAATAGAGCAAAAAAATACAAAAAATACATTCCTCAACAAATTCTAAATTATGATATAATAGAACAAGAACTACCAAGACAAGATATTATCAGACAGTTACAATTAATAATAGATTATGAAGGACCAATAGTTTATTCTCTATTATTAGAAAGATTTAAGAAAATGATAGGTGTGTCTAAAGTAGGAGCCAGAGTTAAGCGATTATTTGATATCAACTTATCACAAATAGAAAGAACAAGAATAACAGAATTATCTCAAGTGATTTATTTTCCAAAATCTATTGATCAAACGAATATTGATTACTATAGAAAATCAAATTCAACTGACAGAGATATATTGCAAATTCCATGTTGTGAGATTAAACAAGCTATAATTGATATACTCGAATTACAAGGATCAATAAAAGAAGCTGATCTATCTTATATATTAGGTAATTTCTTTGGTGCTAAAAATATGACCCAAACAACGCTTGATAAAATAAACAAACTTATTAAGCATGTATTAGAAACATCTAATAATTTCATTCTTAAAAATGATTATATTTCATTAAAAAAATAGACTACAAAGTAAATAGACTTTGTAGTCTTTAACTTTTTAATAAATTACTAAAAAGGTGCAATTAACTATCTAAAAAACTGATAAAAAGGTGCATATAACCATCAAAAAAACTACTAAAAAGGTGCAAATAACTGCTAAGAATTCTTGACTATCTGATTTCATTATGTTATAATAAAGATAATATATTGGAGGAAAATATATGGATAGAATAGCTATTGAAAAATTAATAAAGTGGAATGATAATAAGCGACGTAAACCTCTTATCGTTTGGGGTGCACGTCAAGTTGGTAAAACATATCTTATTAAAGATATATTTGGTGAAAGCTTTTATAAAGATAGTTATATATATATAGATTTTAAAGTAGAGGATAAAATTAATAAATTTTGCACGAAAACTGCAAACGCCGAAAAAATAATCGAATACATATCTTTATTCAAAGGTAAACAAATAACTGAAAATACTTTACTTATTTTTGATGAAGTTCAAGAATGTCCAAACATTATTTCAGCTTTAAAATATTTTTGTCAAGATTTTCGAAAAATTCCCGTTATTGCTACTGGTTCTATGGTTAGAATTAAAATACAAAGAGAAACAAAGAAACGTGGTGGTGGTGAAAAATTTCTTTTCCCTGTAGGAAAGATAGATCAAATAACAATTTATCCAATGACATTTGATGAGTTTTTAATGAATAGTAATCGTATTTTATATGAAAAGATAAAAAAATCATATCAAACAAAATCTCAACTTGATTCAGAGATTCATGATTTAGCAATGGATCAAGTATTTAAGTATCTACTAATTGGTGGAATGCCAGAAGTTGTTGATACATATATTGATACACGTGATTTCTTCGAGTCAAGAGAGATACTTAAAACGTTATATGATAATTATCTATCTGATATGGAATTATATCAGGCAAGTCGTGAAGCAATTCTTCGTTCTCGTGCTTTATTTTTAAATATATATCGCGAACTAAACAAAGAATCAAAGAATTTTTCACCAGGATTAATTGAAGAAAAAAGTAAAACGAAGAATTTTGAAACATCAATTGAATGGTTGACAATGGCACATATTATAACTCAATCATATCAGTTAAAAGAACATGTAACTATGCCTCTTATAAGACAAGACGATGGTTTATTTAGATTATTTCTTGGAGATATTGGTATGTTTTCATATCAAAGCGGAATCAATGCTGCATCATTTGTCTCTAATGATCGAGAGAATACGCTTTCAGGTATTTTCTTTGAGAACTTTGTTGCTAATGAATTAACAGCAAAGGGAAACCCTTTATTTTACTGGAGAGGTAAGTCTTACAATGAATTAGAATTTATTATTGAGTCAGATAATAAACTATTTCCAATTGATGTAAAAAAAGGACGGGGAGTATTGAATTCATTAGAAAAATTTTCTCAACATAACAAATATGAATGTGCAATCAAAATATCATCAAGTAAATATGGTTATGATTGTAATAAGAAAATTTTAACAATTCCTTTCTATTATACATCATTTGTTGCTGATGAATTAGCACGTGGAATATTTTCTTATAACGAATAACTATATAACCTAAATAGACTACAAAGCATATTAGACTTTGTAGTCTTTTAATTTTATAATAAATTACAAATAGATGCAAATACTTAAAAAAAAAACTAAATTAATTTTAATATATAAAATAAACTTGAATTATAAATTTAAAATTATGATTTGTAAAAAAAATGATATAATAATTATGACAAAAATAAATATTATAAGATATATAATATAGTATACGAAAAAATGGGCTTTTTGCCCATTTGTTTTTACATGAATTAACATATTATCTTATTTTCTTACAATATTGTGTACATAATTTATCTGTACATTCTGAGCATTTAAGTGAAACATTTGTCATTTCACTGAATCTTTCAGGAAAAATTAATACACATAATTCCCAAATTAACCATGCTATAAATGCTATTATAAATAATGATATAGTATAGAATCCTTTAATAAATATTAATGGAGAAAACATCATTAAATGATCCCAATTAAATATTCTACACGTTGTACAGCATTTATTTCTCATAATTAGTCTAAATGGGCACCATATTAAAACACATATTAAGTCACAAACATAAAATGCTATAGATATTAATAACACTAGTCTATAATCAATTATATCCATTAGGTATAATGTTCCTATTAATATAACAACCATAAACCATAAGATAAATACTTTATATGCTGATTTTGTTGTTGATTTGATGTATTTCTTTAAACTTTCTTTGTTTATTTTATCTCTAATTGGTTTAAATCTATTAGCAAATAATTTTTGAGAGCCAAGAGGAAGTTTGTTTTTAATAGGTACAATTTGTAATATCATATCAACTACCCAAATAAGCCATAAGAGATGGAATATTGAAATCTTTTTGAAAAAGTTAAATCCAATTATTATATCAAAAGTTTCTGGTTTAAATATTAATAATAAAATACTTGCTATTAATATTAATATTCTTATAATTAATCTAAAAAATGCAAATTTTCTTTGTTTCGACATATTTATTTCCTTTTTTATATTCTACCAAAAAATCTCTTTTTAGTCAATTTACACATTTATGTAATTTGTTAGAAGATTTATAATATTAAAAGCCTGAACATGTTCAGACTTAAATAATTTCTCCAATTAAATCATATTCATAATCAGAAATAATTTTAACTTTTATAAATGTTCCAACAATAAGGTCTCCAGGAACATATATGTATCCATCAGCATCATCTGGTGCTTCGTAGATACTTCTAGTTTTATACATTAGTAATTCATCATCAAAATCCTCAACTAATACTTCATATACTTTTCCTATTCTCGATTTATTGAAGTTTGTAGCGATCTCATTTTGAATTTCTAGTATTTCATTATATCTAATATTTTTAACTTCATCATCAATTTTATTATCCATCTCATAGCTTTTTGTGCCTTCTTCATCAGAATATGTGAATGCTCCAAGACGTTCAAATTTGATTTCAGATATAAATTCTTTTAATTCATTATGATCGTTTTCTGTTTCTCCAGGAAATCCAATAATAAGTGTAGTTCTTATTATCGCATCTGGCATTTTTGATCTGATTTTTGTAACTAATTCTCTGACAGTTTCTTTTGTACCTCGTCTATTCATTCTTTTTAATAAACTAAATGAAGCGTGTTGAATAGGAATATCAAAATAATTAACAATTGAATCATGTTTTACAAATGTATCAATTAATTCATCAGTTATTTCATCTGGATATAAGTACAATACTCTTATAATTTTAAATAGGTTTAGGTTAGCTATCTTATCTAGTAAATCAGCTAGACTAGTGTTTTCTAAATCAATACCATATTTTGAGGTGTCTTGAGATATTATTGTTATTTCTTGTATGCCAAGTTCAGCTATATATTTAGCTTCCTCAAGAATGTCATTAAGAGGTCTACTATGATATGGGCCTCTAATGAGTGGTATAGCACAATAAGTACATTTATTATCACAACCATCTCCAATTCTAAGGTATGCTGAAGTAGTACCAGTAGAGATTACTCTAGACGTATAAGAGAATTTATGAGTATTACTAGATGAGGTAATTTCCTTAAAGACTTCATCAAATTTATTATAGTCTCTTATTGGAACAAAGTACTTAACAAAAGGAAACTCAGTGACTAGTGTATCCTTGTAGCGTTCAACCAAACATCCCATAGCAATAATGATTTTACCCTCATAACTATATTCTTGTAAATCAAGAATAGTGTCAATTGATTCTAGTTTTGCTGAATCAATAAACCCACAAGTATTTACTGTAATAATATCTGCATCATCTATATCAGATGTAATATCTAAATTATATTTTTTACATAATCCTAAGAAAAGTTCTGAGTCAACTAAATTCTTAGCGCAACCAAGTGAAATAATTCCTATTTTCATAATAAATCACCTCATAACCTTATATATTATACCTTATTTTTGACTTATAGTCAATTTAAAGATTTAAATATAATAGTCATTTAAAGATTTAAATATAATAGTCATAAAAATTTAACGACTAAAATATTATGTTATGTAGAGGTGATTATATGAAAGTTGGAGAAGTATTATCATTAAATGTAAAGTATAATTATGAAGTTAGTGGGATATCGGTAGATTCAAGAAGCGTTAAAAAAAATGATATTTTTGTTTGTATTAATGGATATAACTATAATGCTAATGATTATATAGATGAAGTATTATCGAAGAAAGTAAGAACAATTATAACAGATAATAGTGATTATTATAATAAATAT
>CAZHQU010000102.1:0-6737 GCA_964534245.1 uncultured Coprobacillus sp. | reverse complement strand
CATTTTTATTATAACATATTATAGTTAATATGTTAATATCAAAATTTTAAAATAAAAACTGGATAATAAAATATCCAGTTCTTAATTTATTCTTGAATCATGCCACATTCAGGGCATATATTCTTTCCATCTTCAGTTATTGATGTTATATTTCTATAATGGTATTGTGCTTCAATAAATCTATCGTTTAAGTGAGAATGAATCTTTCTGTGTTCTCTTGCCTTTTTACTTAAAAGACCAGTATTTACAACTGTCATGAAAAACTCTTTATCTGTATTAATACATTTTTTTCTTATAATTTGACCACGACATACATCACAGTCATATGAATTATTCTTTTTAGTTAATTTATTCCCACAGAATGGACATATTTCAAATTTATCATCACAATAAATCATACCTCTTAAGATTATTTGTTGAAGACGTCTAAATGAATCTATATCATATAAACTAATATAAACATTTCCTTTTTTACCATAATCTTCACAACTAACATATAGATATTCATCAGCTTTATTTTCGTTTTTGAATTTTTCTAAATGTTTTTCAGATAAATCGTTAAAGTTATCATAGATCAAACATATTGAATAAGTTTTCTCTTTATTGAACGTTATCATTAATCCTTCGTAGTCCTCATTGTTAATTGATTTAAACTCAATATTCCAATCAAGATAATTACATTTATTATTTAGATTAAAGAAATCAAATTTTTCAGTTTCTTTGAAATTAAAATTGAAATGACCTAATGAAAATATTAACAATACATTCACATAATTAGCATATTCCTCTAATGATATACCTTGGGTAATGTAATTTGATTTTTCATCAGTAACCTGTAATTCTAATACTTTTGCTAAATTATAAATTTGTTTATAATCTTTATGATTTCTGAAAATATTTGTTTTCTTTAATTTTAGTTTTGATTTATTCTTAATGCATTTCTTATACATTGGCGAACTTAATCTCTGTTTAATTGATTTTTCAATAAATAGTAATGTCTCAACAAAACTAGAGAATTTTGTAAAATGTTTTTCATGAGCTAAAACGTATTCTATATGTAATTTACCAAGTGCTAAGAAATATAGTTTATGATGCGTTCTATCTAAAATATTAAAATTTAAATCTTGGCAATCATAAAGTAAATCTTTAATCATCAATAGTATTTCATCTAAGTATTTTAAAACAGATTTAACAACTCTTGAAAATACAATATTTTCATAAATGACATAGTTTTCTTTTTTTTCAATTGTTAGTAATTTTCTTGGTTTAATTCCATCTTCATCAATATTATCCCAAAGTTCTGTATGATATGATACGTGCGATAAAGTACTATTATTAACTACTTTAACAGCTTCTACTGGAACAATTTCATGTTTATCTTTTAAATAAACTGTTGGTCTAGAAAATATTCTTTTGATTGCTGGGAGTGCTTCTAAAACTATATTTAAGTTTTTTTCAATTGTTGAAAAGTAACTATCGCTTGGAATGTTAAATAAGGATAAATCATTTATTATGTGTTCATCAAATTGTTTATATGTTATATTATTATGATTTATAGAGAAGTTCAAAACATCACAATACTCATTATCATTTCTATGATAATGATTAATAACCATATTATTAGTCCTCCTTTAGATTTTGTATAAACTTGCTACATCTAAATAGATTTAATTTTTCAAATTGTGCGGCTAGTTCTTCTTTATCTTCAATGTTCTTTAGTTCTAGTTTTCTTACTACTTTACTTAATATAATTATTTCTAACGCATCCTTTTTAGCTTCCTCAGCTAATTCAAAGCATGAAGCGTAAATCTTTACAAATGTTTCAATTTGTAGAGCAATACGATTACCAAATGATATATTATATGGTTCTAAAATCTTTTCAACTTCTTCAATAACTTTATTATTATCAATAGTAAATTCAACTGATGATTTTGCATCTTCAAATAAGTTTAATAAAGTTTCTACAGAGATATATTTTTGATCTAATGGAGTTCCAAAATATTCAGCTTTTTTAGCACGTTTATCAAAGTTCATTGTATTAGCTCTATCATAAACTTTATCACTAATATCATATGTACTTTCATCTCTATTTGCTGTACCAACAAACCATACATTATTTGGTATCTTTAATGTATGTCCTTCACTTAATCCATAATATCCTAATTTCTCAGAATTATTTTTACTTAACTTAACATTAACTAATCTAATTTCTCTCTTGTCAGGTTCATTTTCCATTAGAGATAAGAAATCTGAAAAATAATATTCAATTCTACTTAAGTTCATTTCATCTAGAACAATAAATGTAATAACATCAGAATTTAATTTTGCTTTATATAAAGCTTGCGTGAATTTTTTTGGAGTATAAATTTTACTGAATTCATTGTAATAGCCTAATAATTCATTTTTATCTCTCCAAGATGACTCAACTTCAATAATGTCACAACTTGAATTTAATGCTTCAGCAACTATCTTTGGTAGACTAGTTTTACCAGTCCCAGACATACCTTGTAATATAGATAAATTACATGTCCCCATTCCAGCAATAAATGTTGCAATGTCTTCATGTGTATAATATAAATGTAATCTTGAATCTCTTGCATATTGAACAATAAATTCAACTATTTTCCTTAAAGTTGGTTCTTCAAAAGTTGTATTTTTCTTTTCTTTTAATTGTTTATCAAATTGGGTCTTTTTATTATCTAATTCAGTAAAGATTGGACATCCATCAATGTCAGTTTTTTTAGAGAAATCAACATTAGAACTTCCTCCTGGCATTCCATAATCATCATCTCCACCAAATAATTTTCGTCTTCGTTCGATAATTACTCTTATAGTTTTATCATCAACTTTAATTATTTGTCCTTTTAAGAATCTCTTTAGTTTATCTAAGAACAATGCATAAAACAATTTAAATACAACAATATAAATAGCTAGGAAATAATTAATATTAACTACTTCATCATGTAAACCATCTTGATAACTTATAATTGGATAAAACCATGTAAATATCATATAAAGTGAAACGATTACAAAACTAATCATTGAAATTCTTTCAGATTTTCTAATAATAGTTTCTTCTTTTTTACTCTTTGTGGCTTGAACAGTTAATATACTATTTAATATTAATGTTGCTAGTAATATAACAAATGATAACAATTGTATTGGTAAGAATGAGCGTAATTTACTAATATCTTGATTTAAATAAATCCAACTTAACGCAGTTAAATTATACTTTGTCCCTTCAACACCTAAAATACAGATTGTTGTGAAAAAGGCAAGTACAATACCGATTAAACTTAGAGCCATTGATGTGTAATAAATCACTTTACGTGTTTTGATGTTTTTTTCATCGCAAAGTCTTACAAAAAATAAATTAATTGCATTTCTTATACTTTTCATTTTTTTACCTTCCTTTTTTTCTTCTAAATATTATATCATAAAATAATAAAAAAGTATAATAATTTTGTTATCTTTTTAAAATTTATGCTTTTTTTACATTTTTTAAAAAATAAAAAATGTTACAAATTCAAATCATTTTGAATTTATAACATCGTAATTTTAACGCGAAATGCTTATTAAATAATTATTTAATTCATGTTCTGTACTGATATAATTAACAATAATATCAATAATTTCTTCATCAACATCTTTTATGTTAATATTGGTATATAAGTGTATCATTTCATCATAATCATCTAATATAAACGACTTATATATTCCTTTATTATCATTAAACAACTGTAATGCTTTTTCATCATGCTTATCCTGCACTTCATAAATAGAACAATAATTGATTTCCTCATCACGAGTTCCATAGAATATTGCAAAATCATTAATTGCTATATTATAAAAATTAAATTGTATTTGTACAGCATCTGCAACACTATTATCTACACTTAAGCATAGTTCTACATCCAAGTCAGATTGATATAGTTTCTCAATAAGTAAATTTGTTACATCATATTTACGTCCACCACTTTTGCGTCCATTAGAAATAGAATTTAAATATGTAATTAACTCATGTTCGCTTAATAAGTAATCAAATATTGAATCTATATATTCTTCTGTGACTAGATCAAATTCTATTTCATTTGATAATTCAATATAATTAAATACATCGTTTAATGTGTATTTTGTAAATATTCCCTCTTCTTTATTAAATAATTCCTTAGCTTTTGGTTCTTTATTATTATTAACAAGAAAAGGTGATGAATATGCAAAATATTTATCATTTAATGCATAATAAAACGCAAAACTTTTTAAATATTCAAACCTTATGTTAATTTGAATTATAGGCTGATCTGGTTCAATACCATCAGATAGAAGTGATATTTTTGTATCCAAATCAAGTCCTAGTTTATATGCTTTTTTTAAAATTAAATTAGTAACATCAATTGGTTTCATTTTTATCACCTCGTTATTTATTATATCATATATTTATATTTTAAACAACACCATTGAAAATCTACCTTACATTAGTAAAGCAGAAATATGAAATTATCTAATAATTTTAATCTTCAGTTTTGAATAACTGATAAGGTACTTTGTTTTCAAATGAATGATAAGCAATAACTTTTCCTTTATTAATATTAAACATTAAAAGCTGACCTCTCATTCCGCCTTTACCATACCAGCCATCACCTAATGGTGTAAATTCATAACCATTTTCTAACACTATATTTATCCACTTTTCTGATATAACTCGTGTCTCTTTCCACATTCCTTTATTTAGATATAAAATACCTAATTTAGCCATATCTTCTGTCCTAAGGTATAATCCTGTTGCTCCCATACTATATCCTTTTGGACAAACACTCCATGCATATTCTTTAAACTTCATTGTTTCCATTAATATAGGTCTTAACAAATCACCCCTGGTTTGTCTTCGATTCTTTTTTAAAGAACTGGGCAAGGTTCTAAAATCGGTCCACGATTGGTAAATCTTTTTTATTACAAGTATTATATCACAAAATCTTACATGTATAAAACAATTTAACATAGTAAAAAGTGACAAAAAGTTTTATCTTTACTTAAATATATAAAAAGCATTATTCATTCAGACTTCAGAATAATTTATCTTATTTTAATGATTTCAATCCCTCATATAATTCATTAAATGATTTCATCGTTTTACATCTTCCATATGATAATTCTTTATTCTCCCCATATTGAAATAGGAAACACTTTGTTAGTTCTTCAACTGTTTGTTCCAGCATTGTCATAAACTGAGTATAAACAGTATTATATTCAGGAGTATCTACATTATAATGTCCATCTATTAATCCTTCAGTTAATTGGTCAAGTGGATATAATTTTAAATGCAATAATTCATGAATGATAACTTCTTCAACATTCTCATTTTTAGGATTTTTAGCATTAATCATTAAAATAGCTTTTCTATCATCTGGATCAATTTTAAAATCTCCAGTTTTCGTAAAGCTATCATCGTTCACTAATTCTAGTTTATTATCCCAATTATTTTTAAGTCTTAAAATATCTAACCATTTGTTAAATATTGGACTCATATTTTCATAAGTAAACATACTTGTTCCTCCTTGCAATTCGTCGTTTCAAAATTATTTCTCTCTAAAGAAATAAAGTAAATCTTTTGGACCTTCAACAGCATCCCATAAAGCTTTGTGTTTTCTACCTTCAAAAGTGAAGACTAGTTTTTCTAACATATTTTTTGATGCAATATTATCTTCGAAACATCCCGCAATAATCATATCAAGTTTTAAATCATCTAATAATAGTTTTACTAAATTACTTACCGCTTCATATGCATATCCTTTTCTACGATAATTAGGATTAATGACATACCCAATTTCTTTACATTCAACAGCTCTATCTGATATATCCATTAGATTAATTGTTCCAATAACTTTATGATATTCTTTTGAATAAATCATCAATCGTCCTTTATCATTTAAAAATTTATTCATTAATTGCTTATATTCTGTACTATTTTCAGTGAATGGTAAATAACCTCCATCATCTAAACATGTTTGTTTATCACTTAAGAATTCAAAACAATCATCTTCATCTTTTAACTCAAATCTTCTTAATATTAATCTTGGTGTTTCTATTATTAATTTAGGCAAAAGAATTTGTCTGACGTTGTATGCTAAATACATTTCAAAATCATCAAGTGATATAGAATCAATATTTAAATAGATTGTATTATCTTTAATTTCTTGAATTGGCGAATTTCCATTTGTTAATTCAACATCAATTAAAATATTGAATTTCAAAGATATATCTTTATATTTAGTTATTAAATCAGTGTATGACATCTAAGTCACCTCCATCTAATCAATTAATTCTAATTTATCTAACGCTATTATACACCAAAATTAATTTTATTTCCACCATTATCTCTTATAGGTTCGAGTCCCCATTAATTCAAAATACTTTTATTGGTTCAAGTCCGAACAATTCCTATATTCGAATCCCCACTAGCTCCTACCATCTTTTAGGATATTTTTGCTCTGAAAATAAAAAAAATAGCTCTTTCGGACTATATTTACACAATAAATCTCTTATTTAGTTATATTTAGAAAAGACTTATTGACCTAATCTAATGTGTGTGGTGGACAAAATATTGCATATTAAGGTTTTACTGAACAATATGTTTCATTTAGCCTTTTTACTGAACAAAATGTTTCATAATGCATCTTTTTGCTCATCACTTTATTTTTCTTTATAATCTATAAGTCTATTATGTTTATGAAAGCAAA
>CAZHQU010000101.1:0-6755 GCA_964534245.1 uncultured Coprobacillus sp. | reverse complement strand
AAAGGAAGATGAAAAAGAAGAAGTATTAATAGACAAAAATGATCCTAATTTTGATATTACTAAATATTTTAAATATATAGAAAAAGAAACAAAGTCGTTAGGACTAAATTTTTCTATATCTGTTAAAGAGAAAAATATTGACACGAATATAAAATCTGCATTCTTAAAAGGAAATACTTTAGAACATGTTTTATCATTTTACGATTCTACTAATGATTTAAAATTAATTAATAAAGATGAGATGATTAAAATTAAATTTGAAGTTGATATTAATCCATCAAATGATGCTACTTATGACTATAAATATGGCTTAATGCCTTCACCTTATCGCGTAAGATTATGCGATGCATCGTCATTATTTGCTGGAAAAATTCATGCGTGTTTATGTAGAAATTGGAAAACAAGAGTGAAAGGGAGAGATTTTTATGATTTGGTTTTCTTTTTATCAATTGGTACAAATGTTAATTTGAAATATTTAAAGTCGAAGTTGATTGATTCAAAATGTATATCGGAAGATTTTGAATTGAATATTGAATCGTTGAAAAAATTGCTTATAGAAAAATTTTTATCAATAGATTTTGAACAGGCGAAAAAGGATGTTATGCCATTTGTTAAAGACAAGTCAAAATTGGATTTGTGGAGCAAAGATTTCTTCATATCGATTATAGAAAACTTAAAATAAAATATGGCGTTTACAATGCAAAAGTAAACGCCATTTTATTTATATTCTATTTTCATTTTTGTTTATCATTCTTTTAATGTTTGGTATGTGTTTAACTACAATAAGAATTAGAAGTACTAAAGCAATAATTACTGATATTAAATCAATAGGTTGACCAGTTAATAAATCTTTACCTATGATGTACTGGATTATTAATAGTATTATTGCTACTAGTGAACCACTTAATGATCCTAATGCCGCAATTTTTGTAAGTTTAACTACAAGTAAGAATGTTATAATTCCAAATGGAATTGTTATTGGTATATAAGCAAATAGTGCGCCGGCACCAGATGCTACAGCTTTTCCGCCATTAAACTTTAAGAATATTGAGTAAGAGTGTCCAATCGCTGCAAGCAATCCGTAGAATAGTGGACTTAACACCATATATTCTGATGGAATAATTCCATATCTAAATAGTATTACAAATAGTGCTGATTTTAACATATCTAAAAAGAATGTTAGTACAGCATATTTTTTTCCTATTACTCTTCCGACGTTTGCTGCTCCGATATTTTTACTTCCTTTATTTCTTAAATCAACTTTTTTTATGTTCGCTATTATTAATCCGAATGGAATTGAACCTAATAAATATGCTAATATACAAAATAATATTTTTATAAAAATCATTATAATTACTTCCTTAATTTTATTTTCTAATATTATACCATTTTTTTTAATTATTTGCAATATAAAGAGGAAGTAATCGTTAAAAATATTCGGTAAAAATTGATAAAATTTTGTTGCTAATTATACTCAATATTAAAATATGAATATGTTTATATAAAAAAATTTAACTTTACAATAAATTAAATATATGATATAATATATTCAGAAAGGTTGTTGAAATTATGGCAAAAGAAAAGAAAACAAATTACGGGTCTGATGAAATTCAGGTCTTGAAAGGGTTAGAAGCGGTTAGAAAGCGTCCTGGTATGTATATAGGATCTACCGATTCTAGAGGTCTTCACCATCTAGTATGGGAAATACTAGACAATGCAATGGATGAAGTTTTATCAGATTATTGTGATACTGTTAAACTAACTATCAAAAAAGGGAATATTGTTCAAGTTGAAGATAATGGACGTGGTATTCCGATTAGTATGCATAAGGAAGGTGTTCCTACTCCTCAAGTAGTATTTTGTATGTTACATGCTGGTGGTAAATTTGATGCATCTAGTTATAAAGTTGCTGGGGGCTTACATGGAGTAGGTTCGAGTGTTGTAAATGCTCTTAGTGAATGGCTAACTGTAACTATTTATCGTGATGGTAAATGCTATAAGCAAACATTTTCTAATGGTGGATCTGTTATTGGTAAACCTAAAGTTGTTTCTGATTCGTCTAAGAAACATGGTAGTATCGTTGAATTTAAACCAGATCCAACTATGTTCTCAACAACAATTATTGATTATAAACAATGTGTTCAAAGACTTAAGGAAGCTGCATTCTTAATTAAAGGGTTAACTGTTGAGTTAACTGATGAAAGAACTGGGGCTCATGATAAGTTCCAATACAATGAAGGTATTGTTGAATATATGAAAGATATTAATGCTGGTAAACAGACTCTTCATGATCCAATTTTTATATCTGGTATTTCTAATGATATAACTATTGAAGCTGCTATCCAATATACTAACTCTCCTAGAACAGAAAATTTAATTTCCTTTGTTAATAATATTCGTACTAGAGATGGTGGTACTCATGAAAGTGGTTTCAAGAGTGCGATTACTAAAGCTTATAATGAATATGCTCGTAATAGAAAACTTCTTAAAGAAAAAGAACCTAATTTAGAAGGTATAGATGTAAGGGATGGTATTAATGCCATTGTTTCAGTACGTATACCTGAAAGTTTATTACAATTTGAAGGTCAAACTAAGAATAAATTAGGAACTGCTGAAGCTAAAGTTGCTGTTGAACAATTAATTGTTGAAAAACTTAAATTTTTCTTATTTGAAAATACAAGCGTTGCTGACTTATTAGTCAATAATGCAATTAAATCTTTTAAACAAAGAGAAGAAGATAAGAAGAAAAAAGATGAAACTAAAGAAATAAAAGCTAAAATAAGTAAACCAGTTAATATGAATGGTAAACTTGTTCCTGTTCAAGTTAAAAACCCTAATACTAATGAATTATTCATAGTCGAAGGGGATTCTGCTGGTGGCTCAGCAAAACTTGGTCGTGATCCACTATATCAAGCAATCTTACCTTTAAGAGGTAAGGTGTTAAACTCTGAAAAGACAAAGGTTGATGAATTATTAAAGAATGAAGAAATTTGCTCATTAATTCATACAATTGGTACAGGAATTGGCTCTGATTTCAATATTAATAAATGTAATTATAAAAAGATCATTATTATGACCGATGCCGATGATGATGGTGCTCATATTCAAATATTATTATTGACATTCTTCTTTAGACATATGAGGCAGTTAATCGAAGAAGGTAAGATTTTTATTGCTTTACCTCCTCTATATAAAGTTAGTACTAAGAACTCTACTGAATATGTATGGACAAACGAAGAACTTAAAGACTTAATTGCTGATTTAAAAAATTATGAAATTCAAAGATTTAAAGGCCTTGGTGAAATGAACTTTGGTCAATTATGGGATACAACAATGAATCCTGAAACTAGAACATTAGTTAGAGTTGATATTGATGATTTAAGTGATGCTGAAAGTAGAATTTCAGTATTAATGGGTGATGATGTTGAACCTAGAAGACATTGGATTGAAACAAATGTTTCATTTGATTCTGAAGATGATTTCGATTTAGATTTTGGTGAAGGTGATACTGATGAGTAAGAAAAAATCTATAAGTGAAAAAATAAATAAATTTGTTGAGGAAAAGATTATTCACGATAATATTGAAAATATATTTGGTGAAAGATTTGGTAGATATTCTAAAACAATCATTCAAGATCGTGCTTTACCGGATGCTCGAGATGGTTTAAAACCTGTACAAAGACGTATTTTATATGCAATGTACAAATTAGGTATTTTTCCAAAATCACCATATAAGAAATCTGCTCGTATTGTTGGTGAAGTTATTGGTAAATACCATCCTCATGGTGATACATCAGTATACGATGCTATGGTTAGAATGAGTCAATCATTTAAAATGCTTTTACCACTTGTTGATATGCAAGGTAATAATGGTAGTATTGATGGTGACAGTGCTGCAGCAATGCGTTACACTGAAGCAAGACTTTCTCCATATGCTGATTATATCTTAAAAGATTTAAATAAACATACAGTAGGATTTGTTCCTAACTTTGATGATGAAGAATTAGAACCAGTCGTTCTTCCAGCAAGATTCCCTAATCTTTTAGTAAATGGCGCTAGTGGTATTGCTGCTGGGTACGCTACAGAAATGCCTCCTCACAATGCAACTGAAATTATCAATGCTGTAATTTATAGAATCAATAATCCTGAATGTGGATTATCTGATTTAATGAAAATTGTTCAAGGACCTGATTTTCCTACAGGAGGAATTGTACAAGGTATTGATGAAATTAAGAGAGCTTTCAGAACTGGCCGTGGAAAGATTGTAGTCAAGTCACGAACTGAAATTATTGAAAAAGATAAATTAAATCAAATTATTGTTACTGAGATTCCTTATGGAGTTAACAAAGCAAACCTAGTTAAGAAAATGACCGATTCTGTTACTGAAAAAGGTGTAGATGGTGTTATTGAAATTCGTGATGAATCTGGTAGAAACGGTTTGAGAATTGTTGTTGACTTAAAGAAAGATGCTAATGCTGAAGATATTCGTAATTTCTTCTTCAAATCAACTGATTTACAAATTAATTATAGTTATAATAATGTTTGTATTTCTAACAAACGTCCTGTATTAATGGGATTAATTGATTTAATTGATGCTTATGTAAATCATCAAAAAGAAATTATCACTAATAGAAGTAACTATGAACTAGCGATAGCTAAGAAAAGACTACATATTGTTGATGGCTTAATTAGTATGGTATCTATTTTAGATGCTGTTATTCAAACAATTCGTTCTTCAGCAAACAAAAAAGATGCTAAGGAAAACATAATTGCTAATTATCAATTCTCTGAAGAGCAAGCAGAAGCAATTGTAATGCTTCAATTATATAAATTAACTAATACAGATATTTTTGCATTAATGAAAGAAAAGGAAGAACTTAATGCTAAAATAATTGCATTAAATGAAATCTTATCTGATGATAATGTTTTATTAAGAACTGTTAAAAACGAACTTATTGAAGTATTAAACGGAGTTAATATTCCAAGAAAAACTACTATTGAACATAAAGTAGATGAAAATGTAAAACAAGTTGACGTAAAAGTACTAATAGCTAAGGAAGATGCTGTTGTATTAATTACTAAAGATGGATATGTTAAGAGAATGTCTCCAAAAGTTTATGCAACTGATGAAGAAAATAAACTTAAAGAAGAAGACTTCGTTTTAGCTAAATATGATGTAACGACATTAGATACATTATTATTCTTTACTGATAAAGGTAGTTACGTATATCTTCCTGTTCAAAATATTCCTGAATCACGTCCTCGTGATCTTGGAACAAATGTTGGTGTTATGGCAACAATACCACCAGAAGAAAAAATTATTTTCTCAGTTCCAATTTCTGATTTTGAACAAGATAGATATATTCTGTTTACAACTAGAAAAGGCTTAACTAAACGTACTCACATTAGAGATTTAGTTGCTACGCGTTACTCTAAAGCTTTAAAAGCTACAAAAGTTCGTGAAGGTGATGAAGTTGTAAGTGTTGACATTTGTACAGGTGAAAACTCTGAAGTATTATTAGTTACTAAAGAAGGTTATGCTTTAAAATACAATTCTACGGAAATTAGTTTATTTGCTCCAGCATCATTTGGTGTAAAAGCAATTGAACTTAAGAATAGACCTGATGATGAAATTGTTGGTAGTTATTTTGTTAATCCAAAAGATACATTATTAATTTTATCTGATAAAGGTACTGTAAGAAGATTCAAAGCAACTGATGTTCCAAAAGGTAAAAAGATTCATGTAGGTAGAATTTTAGTTGATGTTAATGCTAAACATGGTCATTTAATTGACTTTGAAGTGTTACATGAAACTAATTCTGATTCTAAATGCTACTTAGTAGGTGAATCCACTAATAAGCAACTTAATATGGAAGAAGATGTTAAAAATATTAATATTAAGAAATTACCTATCTTAACATCAAAAGTAGGTAATCCAATAATGTTAATAGGAACAAGAAAGTCTGAAGATTTTCAATAAAATAGATTAATGGTGATCTTATGAACTGTTTATCTAAAATCGAACACGCCGCAATTCCAAATGATGTAGTTGTTAGTTTAAGTAGAATCTATAGACATATTGGCAATAACGATTATTATATAAAATCTTTAGGAAATGATATTAATAAAGTTATTGAATTGACTGTTGAAAAAGATGCTTATTATTTATCTAAGATATTAAAATTAGAAATCTCTGAATCTCGTTCAAGATTAATAATTACAAAAGATTCTTCACCAAGAACAAAAGAAGAAAAAACGCTATATAATATTAAAGAAATATTGCAATCTATTCAACAAAAATATCAAAGCTTAAGATTACAAAGTAATGATTTATATAATGTAATTAATTATGTGTATTCACATTATCCAAAGATTAAGTTCAGTATGACTGAAACTTCTAGATCAGTACTGCAATCTCAAGGAATGAAAAGTAAAAGATTAATACTTGATCAAATGAATGATTTAGTTGAAAAATTAATTAGAACTGGTGTATGTGAAAGAATAAATTTATATTTACATTATTTTATAGATTTAATTAATCTAAAACCATTTGAAACTAGAAATGATACTTTATCACTATTAATTCTTTATCAATTAGTATTAAGTGCAGGTCTAAACGCCTTTAAATATGTAAGTTTTTTCGAAGTTTTATATAAAAATTATGAAGATTTTCAAAATGAACTTTGTAAAGCAAGTGTTAACTGGAATGAAGGTTACTCACAAACGACAGAATTTATTAGATTCTTATTAAATAA
>CAZHQU010000100.1:0-6844 GCA_964534245.1 uncultured Coprobacillus sp. | reverse complement strand
GGTCAAGACGATTATATCGTTGGTTTAAGTGCTCATGTTGACACATTAGGTGCTATGATTAGTGCAATCAATGGTGATGGAACATTAAAATTCGATCCAATTGGCTCACCAGTTCTACCAACTTATGATGGTGAATATTGTACTATTCATACAAGATGCGGAAAAGTGTATAAAGGTACTTTCCTATCTAACTCACCAGCAGCTCATGTATTTAGTGATTCTTCAACAAAGCAAAGATCAAAAGATAATATGCATATAAGAATTGATGAATTAGTACACAATAAAACTGAAGTTAAAGCATTAGGTATCGAAAATGGTGACTATATTGCTTTAGACCCTAAAACTGAAATCACTGAATCAGGATTTATTAAATCAAGATTTTTAGATGATAAACTATCAGTTGCAATTATATTCGAATTATTTAAAGAACTTAAAGAAAATAAATTAACCCCAAAACACACATTAAAACTAATTGTTACTACATATGAAGAAGAAGGATTTGGTTTATCATACTTACCAAAGATGGATGAAATGCTTGCGATTGACATGGGTTGTGTAGGTTTACATTTAGAAGGAAATGAAGAAAAAGTATCAATCTGTGCAAAAGACTCACGTGGACCTTATAACTATGATATGAATACTAAACTAATTAATCTTGCTAAGGAATTAAAACTAGATTATGCTGTTGATGTATTTCCTTACTACTCAAGTGACGTATCAGTAGCATTAAGATCCGGTCATAACATTAAAGGTGCATTAATTGGAAGTGGCGTTGCTGCAAGTCATGGCATGGAACGTTCTCATATTAAAGGAGTTAAAAACACTTATGAATTACTAAAAGCATATGTTTTAAATTAATTATATAAGCAAATTAAAAGTCAGGCGTTTAAACCTGACTTTTTTTCTAATAATTATTTATAAATTATTTTGCTTCTTCAGCTTTTGCTTCTTTATCAGCAAATTTTTCTTTTATGCTTGCTTGAACTGCTTCTAATTTACGATTAATTCTATTAACTGTTCTAACAATCATAAATAATACAAATGCGATTAATAAGAAGTTAAGAACTGCTTGGATAAAATTACCATAATATAAATATGTACGATATACAGTTTCACCAGCTTCAATAATAGCACCATTTGCTAAAGTAACTCCACCTTCTGGAGCAACACCATTTTTGATTAAACCAACATACATTCCTGTGAAACCACTTGGTTTAACTAATGCAAGTATTGGCATTAAAATGTCATTAACTAGAGATGTTGTGATTGATGTGAAAGCTGAACCAATAATAACACCAACAGCTAAACTCATTACATTACCTTTTGTAATGAACTCTTTGAATTCTGCAAAAAATCCCTTTTTCTTTTCACTCATATTTTTTTCTCCTTTGCTACATATATTATTTTATTATTTGTGTGAATAAGATATTTTTCATTTCATCATATCTAGTTATTTGATTGTTTTCAAATATCAAATAACTTTTGTTTCCATCCTTTGGTATAGTAATGCTACCTGGATTAATATAATATGTTCCTTTTACATTTGTTACATCAAATATATGAGTATGACCATAGAACACAATTTTCGTAAATAATTTCTTTTTAAAACAAATCTTATTATTAATAGTTTTAAATAAATCTCCATGGGTTAAAAGTATATTTTTAAATATACTTTTAGATTTTATTTTAAGATTATTTTTAATCTTTATGTTAGTAACCATTTCATCTACTCGACCATCACAGTTACCGCGAACCCAAATAAATTTATCTTTATATTTTTTTACTAATATTGCAACTTTTTTTGGATCGTATCCATCAGGTAGATCATTTCTTGGCCCATGATATAGCAAATCACCTAAGAATATCATTTTATCACATTTTTCTTCTTCGAATATTTCAATAATTCGATTCATCATCGTAATTGACCCATGTAAATCTGAAAAGACTAAATATTTCATAAATCACCTACATGTAAAGTTTAGGATTAGAGATGTCACTAAAGTCCCAAATATATTGATCCCAATTTTCATTAATGTATGTTTCTAACTGTTCTTGTGATTTTAATTCACCATAATTATCAACAACTTGAATATCATTTAGCATAACTTCACTATCACAATATATTATATCATAAATAATATTATCATAGCAACCAATTGTAGCATTTATTTTTACAAATTCTTGATTACCATTAACATAGACATTTACTTTAGTATATAAACTATTCATAGTTTCACCAGTTGCATAACCAACTAAACCGCCAACATTTACATTTTCATCATCAGTATCGATATTTATTTCTCCCAATGAATAAGCATATTCTAATGTACTATCTACTAAACAACCTGAGATTCCTCCAGTTCTTATTGATCCTTTTGAATAATTAAGAACTGAAACATTAATTAATGCATCACTATAAACATTATTAATAGTACTTGATGATTTTACATACCCTACAAATCCTCCGAATACTGCTTCACCAGCACCATAGTATTTAGCATTTATTGTTCCGCTTGTTGAAGAACTTGAAATAATACTATTATCAACAAATGATGCTAATATACCAATATAAGGATCATTAAATCCAACATAATTAATATTTGCATTTATTATATCTAAATTAGATATCAAACCATTTTTAACATGTCCGAATAAACCTAAGTACTCTTTATTACTTTCAATGCATAAATTAGAAATAACATAACCATTTCCATTGAACATACCATTAAATGTTTTCATAAAGTATTCATTACCAATCACTGGCCAGTTAATATTATTTAAATCAATATTAACCATTAATACATAATAATAATTTGTTGCTTCACCATTATTAGCTTTATAGGCTAGAGTTGCTAGATCATTTGCTGAATTTATTTGATAAGGCTTTTCTTCAGTTCCTTCACCAACAAATTCACCATTTTGATATGTTCCGTCCCATATTGACCATCTATTAAATGTTCCATCAGTTACATATAGATATCCTATATTTGAAATAATATTATAATTATCAAATGAAGAATCAACAATTATTTCATATGTTCCAATGTTAGAACTATAATCACATAAAATTTCTAATTCATCTAATAAATTTGAATCTTTATCTAATAAACCACTAATTGTATAATTAGCATTAAACTCATCTCCTAAGTTAATAATTGATGAATTGATATTAATATATAGATCTTTTGGAACTACTTCTAATGTAACTTCTAAATTATCTTTAGTTCCATCAGCCCAAGAAAATCCATCTTTTAAAACAAGCTCAACTGTATATGTTCCAACGTTTGTAACGTCTTGATCTTTAGTATTTACGTTATAACCATATTTATCTAATACTACACTTCCATAGCCCATTTCTAAATAATCAACTTTATTTACATATTTAATATTATCTTTTGTTTCAAAGTATAATAATGGTTTTTCATTACCAGTAAATACCCATTTATCTAATGACCATTTAGCCTTAACAACATTAATTATTTCATTTAAATTCAATTCATTGTCTGTTAAAATATTTTCATAATATGAATTATTAACAACTTCTATTGGTTTGCTAGTTTGATTATCCCCATTTATTATAGTACTACCTAATATAAATGAATCATAAATGAACGAATCAATTACTTTAGCAATTAATCCACCAGTAACAGTTGTGCTACTTGTTATATCAATTGCAATATCAGTGTATGTTGAATTAACATTTACGTTAGTTCCTTCACCGATTAAACCACCAATAGTTGTCTTAACATTATCACCAGTACAATTTACAATACCTGATACATAACAGTTAGTAGCTGTCGTATTTTCAGCTTTACCAGACAAACCGCCAACTAGAACATCATAAGTTAGATTACTATTAATGTTTAAGTTAGTTACACTTACTGAATCTACTTCAGAATTTGTTGCTTTACCTATAAAACCAACATTAACGCAGATAATATTAGCAAAATTAATATTATCAACATTAATATTTTTAACTACTGCACTATTTATTTCACCAAATAAACCTGCACTACCATTATTGTTAATTAAAATATTTAAGTTTTTAATGCTATAACCATTACCATCAAAGTATCCCTTAAATGGATTTGATTGAGTTCCAATTGGAATTATGCTATATCCTTCAAAGTCTATATCTCTTGATAAGATAAAATATTTATCTTTTGAATCATATCCATTATTAATCATATTTGCTAATGCAAATAATTCACTAGTGTTTTCTATTTCATATGGGTTATAAATTGTTCCTTGACCGCTCCACTCTGAATCAACTAATACATTTAGTTTTCCAGAAGTATAATTAACATTATAATTATCCCCACTAAATCCTGAAACAGAAATCTCATATTCACCAGGAATCATTCCTTTTTCATAATCACAAGTATAGACTAAACTTTCTTTTACCACATTTTCAGATATTGTGCTTGGTAAACCTGAAACTTCTACATCAAATAATGGCTTATTATCTAAGTAATTAATATTTATATCATTTACTTTTATTTCAATATCACATTTATTTATATTAAATGTTTTAATAACTTCACCTTTATAATTATTGATACCTTTTACTTTAACTAGAGCTTCACCATTATTTATATTATTACTATACTCTACTTGATAATCCTTATCTAATACTAAAACTTTTTCACTTTGAACTATAACTAAAGGTTTAATCTCTTGTCCTTGATATATAAATTCACTTTCAGAAAGAGTTATATCACTTTCAGTTAATTCTTTTTCTTTAACAACTATTTTTGCTGTTTCAAATGCAATATCATAATTTACTGATTGTAATCCACTAACTGAAATAGGATATTCACCAACAATACTTTCCGTATTATATTCACAATTGTAAAGTAATGATCCATTTAATGAGTTAATATCTTCACCATTAACAAAGCCGTTAAATGTTGCTTGATAATTTGGAATATCGTCTCCATATACTACTTCAAATGAATTAGGACTTACAGTTAACTGTGCCTTTTTAATAATAAATTCTTTAATGACTGTTCCTGTATAGTTTCCAGTAAATACAATTGTTGTAGTGGCTGTACCAGCATTTACATTGTTATTATATACAACAATATAATCATTTTTACTAATGCTCATATTATCTACATTTATAGATAATTCCGGTTTAATTTCATTTCCTGTATATACAAATTCATTATTTACTAATGATACTTTATCTTTTCTAATTTCTTTTTTATTAACTTGTAATATACCTTTAACATAAGTAATCTTGTAATTATTAGAAGCTAATCCACTTCCATTGATATTGAAATTACCCACTGATCCATTATAGTCACTTGTAATTGATAATACTCCACCAATATTAAGCAATGTATCTCCATCAACAAATCCATCAATTGTATATGTGAATTCAGGAAGTGTATCTCCATATTCAATTGTTTTATTATCGATTGATATTATTAAAGATGCTTTATTGATTGTGAATTCCTTGCTTATTTCACCAAAGAAATTATTAATTCCTTTTACAGTAATTTTAGCTTTACCAACATTTTTATTATCACTATATGTAACTTCGTAGTCAACATTTTGACTTAATACTTTATCGTTTCTATACACAACAAAACTTGGTTTAATCTCTCTACCTGTATATATAACATCTACATAGTCAAGTTTTAGTTCTGTTATTGCAACTTTATTGACTATTAAAGTCCCATTGTTAAACCTAATATTATAGTTATCTGATGTCAAGCCGCTTAATATAATATCAAATATTCCTGCCTTTGATCCATCATAATTACAATTTACATTTAAATTTCCATCTAAATCTTCAACAGTTTCGCCTGTTGCAAATCCTTTATAACTAATTACATATTCTGGAAGTTCATCTAAATAATTTATTTCAATGTTATTAACAGAAATTTCTAAGTTTAATTTATTAATTGTAAATGTCTTTTCAATCTTACCTGTTAATACTTCTTTACCTGTAACAACTACCTTAGCAACACCTACATTAATATTATTATAATAAGTGACATCGTAAGTTTCTTGGTCATATCGAATTCCATCAATTGTAACAGTAACATCTGGCATGACTTCATTTCCTGTATAATCAAATGATGTTCCTGAAATTGATACATGATTATCATTTAATTTAATATGATTAATTGTAAGAATACCTGTTTCATATATAATATTATAATTTTGTGCAGTTAACCCACTTGGAGTTATAATATATTCTCCACTCACATCAATATCATAATTACAATTATATAATAAATATCCCGTTAAACATGCTTCTGTATCTAGATATTTGAATCCTTCGTATGATACACTAAATGTTGGGATATCATTACCTTCTATTAATAAGTCGTTTGCTTTTACAATTAAATCAGCTTTATTGATTGTAAAAATTGCATTATACTCACCAGAATAGTTGCCTATTCCTTGAATACTAATAACACCTATTCCCGCATTTACATTATTTAAATATTCGTATGTGTAATCAATATCACTTACTAATTGTTTATCTCCATCTAAAACGTTAAATGCTGGTTGGATTGCTAAGCCATTATAAGTAAATTCATCATTAGATAGTACGATATTTAAAGATCCAATGCTTTCTTTTATCTCTTTAACTTCAAAATCAAATGCTGTATAAGCACCTTTATAATTAATATAAATTTGATGTTTTCCTATCTGTGAGAACTTTAATAAATCACTTTCATCAACCATAGTGTTATCTAACTTGACTATTTTAAATGTTCCATCTTCATATGTAACTTTTATTTCAAAATCAGATAATTTATAATCATTATATTTAACTATTTTAACTTCTTCATAATTATGTATCTCTATTTCTTTTACTTTTATT
>CAZHQU010000099.1:0-6849 GCA_964534245.1 uncultured Coprobacillus sp. | reverse complement strand
GTTATACTTTAGAGGGTGATTTTATGATTAAATATACTAAAAATAGAATGGAAATATTTGAAGAAGGTAAATTTGGATATTTAAAATATTCAATTAATGAATTTGTTGAGATTGTAGAAGTGGATTGTGATCCGGATTTAACTCAAAAACTTTTAAATAAACTCATTACTTTAACTTATTATAATGAACTAAACTATATTTATTATGGTGAAACAGATTTATCTTTATATCATTTTGAAAAACGTGATGGATTTTATTATTTAGATAGAAAATATATTAAAATAAGAAGATTTCTAAAGATAGGTGATGGACAAACTGGTAAAAAGAATAATATATGTGATGTTGATGACGTTTGTGTTTCTCATTTTACTGTAAACGATACTCCAGAGTTTAATACAGGTTTAACTATTGTTAGTCCACATTCTGGAAATATTTTTAGAGAGAAAGTCGTTGGGGCGTCATATGTTTTTAATGGTTTTGGTAAAAGTATTGGACTTGTTCAAATTGATGAACTTGGTACCATTGAAACTAATATCGTATTAACGACTACATTAAATGCTGGAAAGATTGCTGATGCGGTTGTAGCTAATAGTTTAGAAGAAAATCCTGAAATTGCTATTTCTACTGGAACTTGTAATCCGGTAGTATTAGAATGCAATGATGGTAGTTTAAATAATTCAAGAGAAAGAATTTTAGGACGCTTAAGCTATCGAAAAGCGTTAGAAGAACTAACTAATGACTTTGAACAAGGTGCAGTTGGTGCCGGAAGTGGTATGACATGCCATGGATTTAAAGGAGGAATTGGATCATCGTCTCGTAAAGTTATTATTGATGGTAAAGAATATACTATCGGTGTTTTACTTAACTCTAATTTTGGAGAATCAAATGGTAAAAACTTATTTATGAATGGTCATTATATGGGTGATAAAATCCCTAAATATTTAGAAGAAAGTGAAGATAAAGGATCAATTGTTGTTGTTTTTGCTACTGATATTCCACTAAGTGATAGACAAATAAAGAGAGTTTTAAAACGATGTGAAATTGGTATTGGTAAAACAGGATCTTATGCTGGAAATGGCAGTGGAGATTTATTTGTGGGGTTCACTACAGCAAATAAAGTTAAACATTTTAATGATGTGGCGATAACAAAAGTCGAGAGAATTGCTGATGGGTATTTAAATACAGTATTTAAACGTACTGTTGAAGCTGTTGAAGAAGCAGTACTCAATTCAATGTTATTTAGCCATCATGTAAAAGGTTACTTAAAAGAAGTAAAAGCTTTAGGAGAAGTAAATGAATTATTTTATGATTTAATCGATGAGGTGATAGATTATGAGATATAAATTAGGTATTTTAGGTGGAATGGGTCCTCTTGCCACAGCAAAACTTTTTGAAAGAATTGTTAATCTAACTGATGCCAAAAGTGACCAAGACCATATTGAAATGTGCATATTAAATAACTCTAGCATACCTGATAGAACAAAATGCATTTTCGAAAATGGTGAATCTCCAGTTGAAAAATTAAATGAAGGAATTAAACAATTAATAGAAATCGGATGTGAAAACTTTATTGTTCCTTGTAATACCGCACATTACTTTAAAAATAAGTATATAAAAGATGATAGAATTAACTTTATAGATATGATTGAAGAAACAACAAAATATCTAAAAGAAAATTTTAATGGTTTAAAAATTTGTGTTCTCGCAACAATTGGAACAGTTATGACTAATATATACGGTCAAGATAAAGACGTAAACATTAATTATCCTTGTGATTTCACTCAAAAAGAAGTAATGGAAATAATTTATCAAACAAAAGCTGGTGTAGACATGTTTGACAGATTACAAAACTTAGTTTTGAGTGAAAAATATGATGTTTATCTTTTGGCGTGTACGGAACTTTCTGTTTATAAAGATAAATTAAAAGGTAATGTTATTGATGCAATGGATGTTTTAGCTATGAAAGCTATTGAAAAATGTGGAAAAAAAGTGAAAAACATAGAATGATTTAAATATAGAATATTTAAATATTAAAAATTTGGAGATAATAATGAAATTAAATACTAAAAAAACAATCTTTGTCGGACTGGCTTTTCTAATAATATGTATGTTCTGGCAAGTATATGATAATGTTGTTGCGAAAATGCTTATTAATACTTTTGGTTTGAATCAAACATGGTCTGGTGTTATTTTAGCTTTAGATAATGTGTTTGCAATGTTTTTGCTACCTTTGTTTGGGGTTTTATCAGATAAAACAAAAACTAAAATTGGTAAAAGAAAACCATATATTTTAATTGGTACAATACTTGCTGCAATTTTCTTTGTTGGTGTTGCGATTTTTGATAACATTCAAATGACTAAACTAATTGAAGAAGATATTCAAGAAGTTATTGAAGTAAACGAAACAAATTTAGATAAATATGATTTGGAAAATGAAAAAGAAGCATTAAACAAATATAATGGTTACTATTATTTTGATTATGATTACTCTAACGAAGAAATTTTAAGTTTTTATATAGATAATAAAGAAAATATTATAAAATATTTTAAGCTTTCTGAAGATGATATGACTGAATTAGAGTTTAAATCTTTGTCTGATAAATTACTTACAAAATCTGATCTAAATCAATTCGATGATTTCTTTGCTTTATCGTATGAAGAAAGAGTTAAACTTGAAAATGGAAAAAGAGTTTATCAAGATAAATTTGATGAGTTAGAATTAATAATTGTTGATAAGATTTTATCAAGTGATGACAAAAACGAGATTTTAATTGAATGCGGAATAAAAGAATATTATTTAGGTAAAGAAGAAGCTGTACAAACTAGATCAGTTTTAGCGTGGAAATATACTAAAAATAATGCTTGTTATTTAATTGGTTTTATTGCTGTATTGCTTTTAACATTAGTTTCCATGGCGACATTTAGAACACCTGCAGTATCTTTAATGCCAGATGTTACACCAAAACCTTTAAGAAGTAAAGCTAATGCGATTATAAACTTAATGGGAACTGTTGGCGGAATTATATCATTAATTCTAATGACATTCTTAGCAAAAGATTATCATAGCTATATTGGTTTATTAATTGTGATTGGCATATTAATGATTACAATATTAACAATATTTAATTTTAAAGTTGATGAACCTAAATTAGTTGAAGAAATGCATAAAGAACAAATTGAATTTGAAATCAATGACGAAGTAGTCAATGATAGTATAGGACAAACTGAAGTAATGTCTAAACCAGTTAGAAAGAGTTTTATTTTAATATTATTATCTGTGATATTCTGGTTTATGGCATATAATGCTGCAACTTCAAAATTTTCAGTATATGCGGGGGATGTCCTAAACATGGGTTATTCTCTTCCGTTGTTAATTGCTAATGCTACTGCTGTAATTTCATATATTCCGATTGGTATTATTGCAAGTAAGCATGGAAGAAAGAAAACAATTCTTGTAGGGGTAATAATTCTATTTACAGCATTTTTATTAGGGTGCATTGCTACAAGTCAAACAACTTTCTTAATTTATTTAACTATGGGACTTGCTGGAATTGGTTGGGCTACAATTAATGTAAATTCTTACCCAATGGTTGTTGAAATGTCTAAAGGAAATAATATCGGCAAATATACAGGATATTATTATACGGCATCAATGTTTGCGCAAATAATTACTCCAGTTTTATCAGGTGTTATTATGGACTTAGCTAAAACTATGAAAGTTTTATTTCCATATTGTGTTGTATTCTGTGTTTTAGCGTTTACTACTATGATGTTTGTGAAACATGGTGACTCTAAACCATTAGCAAAGAAAAATGTTGAAGTGTTTGAAGAATTGGAATAAAATTAATTATTGTTTAATATATTAACAATGTAAATGCTTACATTTTTAAAAATATGTTGTAATATGAAAAAAACTTTGATATAATAACAGTATATTTTTCAAAATGACTGCGAAAAGAAGAGTAAATAATAATCATTATTGTAGAGAACTTGAGTTTGGTGAAATCAAGTATAACTGATGTTATTGAAGATGGTCTTGGAGTCGCTGAGTCGAATTGTTAGGCTCGGACGGGTACGCCCGTTAAAGCGTTAGAGTATGCAAAAATTATTTAAGTACTTGAAGAGGTTATTATTGTGAGGTAATGACGAATTAAGGTGGTATCACGGGAATTTATCTCGTCCTTAAAAGAAGTAATTCTTTGGGACGAGTTTTTTTGTGGTAATATTCTATTTATTATTAACATATATTTACTTATATTAATTACTTCTTAAATTAATATTTTGCAAAATTATTCAAGGAGGAATTATGAGTATTTTAGAGATAGTTGGATTATCTAAATCATTTTACTCTAATAAAACGCTAATTAACGTTTTAGACAATATTTCTTTAACTATTGAAAAAGGAGATGTCTATGGTGTGATAGGTTTATCAGGTGAAGGTAAATCAACACTGGTTAGATGTATTAATAGATTAGAGAATCCTGATGATGGAATGATTTTATTTAATAATTCGAATGGATCATATTTAAATGTTCTTAGTTTAAAAGGAAAAGATCTTAGAGAATATAGAAAAAATGTTTCAATGATTTTTCAAGATTTTAATCTTTTAAATCAAAAAACTGTATTTCAAAATGTAGAATTTCCTTTAACATTAGTTAAAGGTTATAAAAGAACAGAAGAATCTGAAAACAAAATAAACAACTTAATCGATTTAGTTGGTTTGAGCGACAAAAAACAAAGTTATCCATCACAACTTTCTGGTGGACAAAAACAAAGAGTTGCAATTGCGAGAGCATTAATAAATAATCCTCAAATTTTATTATGTGATGAATGTACATCAGCATTAGACCCAACTACTGCTGAACAAATTCTTGATTTGTTAAAATCTCTTAATAAAGACTTAGGGTTAACAATAATCATAATTGCTCATCAAATGTCAGTAATTGAACGTATTTGTAATAAAGTTGCTATTTTATCAGACCATAAGATTGCTGAAAATGGTGAAATTTCAGATGTATTCTTAAATCCGAAGACAGAAGCAGCTAAGTCATTAGTTTATTCTGGACATGTTGTTACAAAACTACATGAAAGAAAATTAATACGATTATGCTTCAATGGCGATATCGAAACACCGCTTGTAGCTAATATCATTCAAGATTGCAATATATTAGTTTCGATTGTATTTGCTAATTCTTGGATGGTAAAAGGGAAGACTTATGGTCAATTAATAATAAAACTTCCATATTATGACGAGGATATAATTAAACTAAAGAAATATCTTGATATGAAAGGTGTAGACTATGAGGAGGTAATGGATAGTGAATTGGACAAATATAATTAAAGCTGCAGTAGACACATTACTTATGACATCTATTTCAACTATCTTTGCTTATTTGATTGGGTTACCGATTGGAGTGTTATTATATATAACATCTAAAAAAGGTTTGAAACCTAATTCTGCACTTAATATGGCAGTTGGAACATTTGTTAATATCTTTAGATCGATTCCTTGTTTATTATTGATAATTATTTTAATTCCAGTTACTAATTTAATTATTGGTAAAGGTGAATGGTCTGGTTCATGGTATTCAATGGTTATACCATTAATAGTTGCATCGTTTGGATTTGTATCTAGAATGGTTGAACAATCATTAGCAGAAGTAAATACTGGCGTTATCGAAGCAGCTAAATCATTAGGGGCTTCAAATTGGCAAATTATTAAAAAGGTGCTTATTACTGAAGCAACACCATCACTTGTAAGTGGTTTTGCTGTATCGGTAGTGTCAATTATTGGATATACATCATTTGCTGGTTATATTGCAGGTGGTGGCTTGATTTATCACGCATTTAATTTAGGTTATTACGGAACTGAAAAATTAGGTATGTGGATATGTATATTGTTCGTGGTTATAATAGTTCAGCTAATTCAAGAGGGTGGACTTTTCATATCAAAGAAATTAGACAAAAGGAGAAAATAAAATATGAAAAAAATATTATCATTAATTATCGCGTTTGTATTATTAGTTAGTTTAGTAGGTTGTAGTGATAGCAAAACTATTAAAGTTGGTGCTACTCCATCTCCACATGCTGAAATTTTAGGGATTGAGGCTGTTAAGAATTATGTAGAATCTAATGGTTATAAATTAAAAGTAGTTGTTTACCAAGATTATGTAACTCCAAATAAGGCTTTAAATGATGGTGGTTTAACTGCAAACTATTTCCAACATGTTCCATATTTAACAGAAGAAGTTGATACTAAAGGTTATAAATTATCATCTGCTGCTGAAATTCATAATGAACCATTAAATTTATATGGTAAAGAAAACAAAGAAGATTGGTCAAATACATTAATTAATATTATTAATGATGCATCTAATGTTGAAAGAGCATTTAAATTATTACAAGCTAATGGATTAATTGATTCTTATAGTGTTGAAAACTTTGATGCTGGTAATCCTGTTTATACATCATCAATCGGTGTTACTATTGAATGTATCGAATCTGGTTTATTAGCTAAGAAAGTTGATGAAGGTGGATATGCAGTTATTCCTGGAAATTATGCATTAACAGCATGGCAAGCTGATAAAGCTGCAAGTTACAAATTATTTGGTGAAACAACTGATGTTGCTTATCCAAATATTATTGCTTGTAGAACTGAAGATTTAGAAAGTGAAAAAATTAAAGTTTTAGTTGAAGCGTTAGCGCAACCTGAAGTAAAGGCTTATATTGAAGCTACTTATGGTCCAACTGTAAACTATTGTTTCAAAAGCAATTTAAAATAATTTAAAAATAACGGGTCTGACAAAATTTCTTGTGATAATTAAAATTAAAAATTTTAATTATGACGAT
>CAZHQU010000098.1:0-6859 GCA_964534245.1 uncultured Coprobacillus sp. | reverse complement strand
TCAGGTCTCACGCGCATAGCGCGTGGTTTTTAACTTGCTCTTCGAGCAGCGTAATTAAATAAAGAGCCTAAATATGGCTCTTTTATTAACTTTTTTAATTACTTGTTTAATTTAACTAACGCTCCATATGGAACAGTAATCTTTAATAAATTAGAATATTTCCATCCATTTAATAAGCATTGCAAAACTGTAATAACTCCACCATGAGTAATGAGTAAAATTTTTTTACCTTTATATTTCTTTATAAGCTCAACAAATGCTTCTTTTATTCTATTATAAAAATCAATTGGTGACTCACCATTAGGATAAGTTTGATTCATACGTAACGTGCTATAATAAAGACCAGGATATTTGCAATTAAATTCATCTTTTGATAAATTCTTTAAATCCCCATTATTAATTTCTCTAAATTTTTCATTATATATTAATTGTTTAGATAACTTTGAAAAGACAATATGTGATGTTTCTTTTGCTCTAGTCAAATCACTTGATATTATTAAATCATAATCTCTATCTAAATATTCACTTATTTCATTTATTTGTTTAATTCCAATAGAAGTTAGGTGATTTTCACTCCATCCACCTAATTTATCTTGTTCATCTTCTCCATGCCTTAATAAATCAATATGAATCTCACTTAAATCAATTTTATTATTAAACTCTATATCACTTATAACATTAAGAATAGCTTCCTTACACTCCTCATAATCAATTCCATTGGTGAATTTATTTTTTCTTACATAACTTTCAAATAACTCTTTAATGCGCATAGAAGTTAAAATGATTTGTGTTTTATTATAAATATCACTAGTTAATTCAGTATCTCTTACATAAAATGTATTAATAATTGCACTATTAAAAATATCTTTACTATATCCTTCTTTAGATACTAAATATATGTCAAATAAATCCTTTGATCTAGAATTAGCTTCACCTTTTGATATTAATGTTTCAATTTTTTCTGCAAGTATAGTTTCTTTAGAATAAGCAAAAAGACTAAAAGTTATGTCAGTTATATTAGATTTATATTCATATAATATTGGATTAGGTGTAACAATATCACCTTTGGTAATATCAATATTAAAGACTTTTTGTACATTATAATATTTAGATTTAATTCTGATAGATTTTCCTACATATTTCTTCTCTTTAGTAATTTCAATAATATCTATCACTTCATATTTAATTTCATCACTTAAATCAATGTCACATATTTCTTTAAAATTATTAAGCAATACTTTATCTTCTAAATTAATACCTACATACTTCAAATCTATATCCAAAGTTGTTCTTTGTTCCATTCCAACAATACTTCCTAATAAAAAACCTCCTTTAAAAACAAATTTAGTTTTGTATTTTGACTTAGATAAGCGATTTAAGAAATTTTCAAAAAAGAACATGTCCCATAAAGTTTGATTTTCAACATTACGTAATTTCGCTAATCTGTCTATATTATTTTTAATTTTTGCTAATCCCATAATAATACCTCAAATATATTTCGCACATCATCATAAACATTTAACTTTTTTGCATAATCATATAATTTATTAATATTTAAATATTTATTTTTATATTCTTTTATAGCATAAGCTTTAACTTCTTCATCACAAAAATTAAGCATAAATATATTACATATACTTCTTTCTTTATCATAACATGGAACTAAGTTACTCATTGGAGTCAAAACAAATTCTTTACCTAATTCATATATTTCTTTATTTCTTAACACTTTATACTCCAAATTTTTCACGTTAGACACATTTTTGCCATAATAAAAATTGACTTGATAATTTTCAAATTGTTTAGGTGTGAGCCCTTGTAAATATAAAGCAGTATTATTTGTATAAATTAAATCTTTATTTTTAAGATAGTTAATATAAAAATCATCCTCTATATAATTAGATAAAATATATACACCACTCGACACTTTCTTAAGCAATCCCTTTTTACAAAGTCTTGTCAGATAAACTGTTGGTATATTATTATCTTTTAATACTTTAGTAAATATGTATCCATTTTGATTTAATTTTTTTATTTTTTCAAACATAAGAAAAATGTTCCTTTCTCACTAACATTATATCATTTTGTTAGCAAAAAAGCAACATAATTGTAATTTTTTTAAATGCTATCTATTAAAAAGAATATTAGAATTAAAGTATATTATACTTTGACTTTCATTAAGCTTTATTATATAATATATTTGTCAGTTAGACAGATGTATTTCTAGAATGCATCATCCCGGTATCGAAGTGGTACCGGTTTTATTTTTTTTAAAATATATTATCTTAGTAAATAAAAAGAAAAGACTTATTAAAATCTTTTCTTATTTTTATTATTCTATTTCATAATGTAATATAGAGAATACCAGTCATCTCTATTTTTAGCGTATTGACTATTTTTCATTGCATTACGAGAAAACTCTATACTTGTTCTTTCAAATAATTCTGTTATTTCTAGTTCTTGAACTTTTTCAAAGAAATCATCTATTAGAGAGTTTCTATTTGGATAATCCATTGGAAGTCTTACTAAGTACATATATAGATATGACACATATAATGCTTTCACGTGTTCGTATTCTTTTGTATTTGGGGAAACTAAATTCATTGCATCTTCGATTATTTCTTTTGCTTTTGAAACTAACTCATCAGTGAACATTTCATGATCAGCATCATCATATAACCACATATCACCTTTGATGTTGTTTTCAAATAGATATATATATTCTTGAACTTTATTACTTGCTTTACCATAGTAACCATCACAGAATTCTTTAACTATTTCTTCTAAACTTCTTTCATCAAATGTTAATAATCTAGATGATAAATATGCTTTTAACTCATCTAAGTAACCTTTACCACCAAATGAGAAGTTTCCTTCCATTAGAACTCCTTTTACACCAATTCTCTTATATAACATAATGTTTTTATACATTGATCTTAAACATGGGAATGGTAGTAAATAATTACGATAGTTCACAGCATAATCCCATATATAAAGTCTTTTAGCAATTTTACTCCAACCTGTTAAATCTTCTAAAAATTTTGCATTACGTCCATTAGGATTTTCTAATGCACCTTCTTCGATTGATTTGCTCCATGAGCATTCAATGTTTGTAAGTCTTACAATTACATTTTCATTTGGTATTAAATTAACAGGAGGTTTGCGTGAGTATTGATATGCAAATGTATGTAATAACACGTTTGGAAATTCGTCTTTTATGTCTTGTTCTAACCTATTAACGAACTTAATAATCGATGCACTTTGACTACCATGTAAATCATCTATAGCTTTACAGTTTTCACATTCACATGCCATCTTTTCAAAGTGTCCCATCCATTCATCTTGTGCTACAGAAAATACTGTACAATCCGGATTATCTTTAATCCATTTTATAAGTTTAGCTTTAACTAATTTATATACTTCTTCATTAGATAAACATAGTTCTGTATGTTCTTTTTTTCTCTTTCCATCAACTAATGAGAAATATTCTGGATGAGCATCAAAGTTTTCTTCAGGACTTAGCAAGTCTCCAAAGCTATGGTGAAAGTTATACCATTTTCTTCTTCCACCTTTTCTAACAGATAAATCAGCTAGATTACTGTTAAGCATATTCTTAGATGCATAGTTTCCATCGAAAGCAAAATTCCAATATACATCTCTATGCTCAAAAGCAAAATCTTTGATTTCATCATCAACTACTTCAATAGTATCTATATTACTATATATCTCTGTATCATTAGATAAACATCTGAAGTTAATGTACTTATTTAAGAAATAATATACGCCATACATTGTTCCTCTATCTGTTTTACCTAATATTAATAAATTATCATCTACATTTTTAATTAGAAAAGCTTCATCAGAATAACTATCCAGTAAATATGAATAATTTACTCCTCTTGTATTTCCTATCCAAATCTCTTTGCTTCTTTGAGCACATTTATCAGAAAATAGTGGCACGCATACTTTCGTACTTTTATACAAGTACTTTTGAAGTTCAGTAGATGAGTATCTTATACATTCAGATGCATCTTTACTATAACATATATGGTAATTTGTTTTTTTGTTTGTTATTATTTTCATATCATTATCCTATATTTTATTTATATATAATTTATTACTATATACTAAAAGTATATTCTTTTCTTTTCACGTAATATCTTAGTTCATTAAATCCACATTCTTTGATTAGTTTGATATATCTAGGAAAACTAGAGTTATATCTATCTACACTATGCGCATCACTTGATAAAGTTAACTTTTCTCCTCCTAAGCTCTTGTATAGATTAAGCATATATCTAACATGATCATCATTATTAATTGATTCTTGAACTTTAGTATTTATTTCAAATGATTTTCCTTCCTCAATTAACATCTTAAAGATTCTTATCACTTTTTCTTCAAATATTGTAAATTTCAAATCAGGATTTTCATATAGAGCAGTTTTATATGCAAAATCTATATGTGATAACACATCATAGTTTTTGTATTCACACATACCTTGATATAATAAATCAAAATATTCATTTAGACTTTTTACTGCTCCAATCTTATATGCTGATTTAAAGTAATAATCCCATTTACCATTATCATGTAAACTGAATTGAATTAAATCAAATGGATACTTGTTTACTAGTTCAATTCCCTCATGTAAGTATTCATGTCTATAACCAAACTCTAAACCAAGTAGTGGTGTAACATTTGGATACTTTTTCTTTAATTCTTCATGTTTTTTAATTAAATCATCATAATCAGCAATCCATGTGCTATCATCAACTGTAGTGTGTGGGTCAAAGTGCTCACATGTAACTACATATTTTATTCCATTTTTAGATGCAAGTTCAAAGTATTTTTCTATATCTTCGTGTGAATCTACAGAGTAACTTGAATGGATATGTTGGTCGTATATCATTAGATTACCCTAATTGATTCAATTGTAATAAATGGATATGGGAAATCAGCAAATGCATTGCTAACAAATTCTGTACGAGCGTTATTAAGTTTTTCTAAAACTTCTAAACTCTTATCATCAGCAACTTTTCCAAATGCGGCATATTGTCCATCTAAATGTGGAGCATCAGCTGTACAAATAAAGAATTGTGATGAAGCTGAATCTTTGATATTAGTTCTTGCCATTGAGATAATTCCCTTAACGTGTTTAATATCATTTTTAATTCCATTAGCTTCAAATTCACCTTTAATTGTTTCAGCATCTCCTGCTTCAATTAAATTATTTCCATCAATTTTATATCCACCGGCTTGAACCATAAAATCTTTTATTATTCTATGGAAAATTACTCCATCGAAATATTTTTGTTCAACTAGTTTTAAAAAGTTTTTAACTGTAATTGGTGCTTTATTTTCATATAATAAAACATCAATTGTTTCTTTTGTGTCTAATGTAATTCTAATCATAATTAATACCTCTTTTAATAATATTTTTACTTGTTTATTATACCAAACATTAGTGCTTATTGCAATTAGCAAATAACTTATACGATTTTATTTAATACTTTTTAAGTATATTTTAATAATTTCTTGATGACAAAATCATCTTATAGTGATAGAATATATAAGTTATTACTTAATATATATTATATATGAAAGTAAGGTGATTATGTTTGAATTCTTTAAGTAACAAAACAAAAGTTAATAAAAATAAAGAATATGTAAATGGCCTAAAAGATGGAATCCCAATTGGTCTTGGATACTTAGCAGTTTCTTTTACAGTTGGTATTAGTGCTGTTGTTGCGGGGATGAACTGGTGGCAAGCAACTTTAATGTCTATGGTTGTCTTAACATCTGCTGGTCAGCTTGCTGGAATTAATATGATGGGACTACCTAATATGCATTTTGATATATTGGTATCTCAAGTAACAATTAATGTTAGGTATTCGTTTATGTCAATTGCCTTGTCACAGAAAACTGATTCCAAGTTTAAAGGGATTTTTAAATTCTTATTAGGTTTCTTTATAACTGATGAAATCTTTGCTGTGGCTGTTAGAAAGAAAAACATTACTAGATCATACTTCTTAGGCTTAGGTACACTTCCATACTTTGGATGGGCTCTTGGAACACTTCTTGGGGCAATCTTAGGTGACATATTACCTGAAATGATTGTTAGTGCTTTATGTATTGCTATTTATGGAATGTTCATTGCTTCTGTAGTTCCAACATGTAAGAAAGAAACAAAAACATTAATAGTTGTTTTACTAACTATTGGTTTAAGCTGTATATTCTATTATGTTCCTTACTTTGAAAATTTATCTAGTGGTATTTCAACAAGTATTTGTGCAGTAGCTGCGGCTACTCTTGGAGCAATACTATTCCCTAGAAATAATAGTGAATCTAAAACAAATTCTAAATTAGATGAGGAGGTAACAAATGCCTAATCCTCAATATTTCATTTATTTACTTATTATAGCTCTATCTACTTATTTAATTAGAGTTATTCCTTTTGTACTATTTCATAAGAAAATAAAGAACAAATTTGTAAATGATGTTCTTTATTATATTCCTTATACAGTTCTAACAGCAATGACATTTCCTGCTGCACTATATGTTACAGATCATTTCATATCTGCATTAGTAGGACTTCTTGCGGCAATACTTATTGCTTTAAAAATCAAAAATCTTACACTTGTTGCTTTAACTGCTTGTGTTGCGGTTATATTATGTGAACTTGTGTTAATGATAATTTAATACTTATATTATAAAATGGGCCTTTAAGCCCATTTTTATTTTATATATTAAATTTTATAAATTACTTATAATAAAGACAATTTCCTTTAACTAAATCTGCATTAATGTTTGATACTAATAAAACTGTATCATCTTCTAATGTAACTTGAATTTGTTC
>CAZHQU010000097.1:2549-6904 GCA_964534245.1 uncultured Coprobacillus sp. | reverse complement strand
AGCTAAAAGAGTATTAGATAATGATACTGCAGTTGAACTATTTAGTAATTATCCAACTTTTGAAAATTATATTTTATATTCAAAAAAAGAATTAATTGAGTTTGATGAAACAATAAAAGAAATAGTTATTAATAAATGTAATACTCAAGATAAGTGTTTAATATATAATTATGAGAAAGATTATGAATCTTTATTTAATGTAGGTGTTAGTGTGGGATTAGATTTCATTTTAGGATATATGAAAGATTTATATGAAAACTATTTAGATAAATTTATTAGTTATGTACAAAACGAAATAATAAAAATAATAAGAGAAAAGAAAATATTTAAAGAAATACAACCATACTTACAAAAACTAAATCAACTTGATTTTGGTAAATATTATGTTTATCATTTAGTTGATTACTTAATTGAAAAAGAATATTTACAATATTTTGAAAAATTTCAAGGAGAAGAATTTTTGAAAAGAATGACTTTATAGGTGAAATGTATGTTTGAATTAAAATACAATAAAATACCATTTCGAATAATTCGAAAGAATTATGAAGATGAAGCTAATGACTTCATATTAAAAGGTTTGGCTAATCATATAAAAATTAAATATTCACCATACATTTTGAATGGTGTTAGGGTAATGAAATATGATGCTACACTTAGAAACTCTGTAAGTGATAAACCTTATTTGACAGTTTATGTTGATGAAGAAGATAATATTATTAACTATAAATGTGAATATTGTGGGGAGTATAATGTTTCATATCATGCTTGTAAGCACTTACTTGCTGCATGTAAGGTTTATGATGATTGGGTGTTTAGTTTTGACAAAGAAACTTTAAAGCATGAATTTGAAAAATTAGAAAAAGAAATTGAGAAAAAAGAATATAAAATTAAGCGAAAAGAAATGATAAATGAAATTAAACCATTTATCGATATGCTTAATAAAATGAATATAATACCTCTTTTACAAAAAATCGAAATAGACAGTTATATAACTGGATCAAATGGCAATTATCAATTAAACTTCAAACTTGGAACAGATAAGAAATATGTAATCCAAAATATCATGAATTTTATTGAATCTGTAAATCAATCTACTTTAGTACAATATGGTAAGAAATTTTCTTTTATTCATGATATATCAAATTTTGAACCATTCTCCCAAGAAATAATAAAGTATATGCAAGCCACAGAATATAATAATATAACAAAAAATGTTAACTTAACTCCAGTAAAAATGGAGAAACTATTTGACATGTATGTTGGCAAAACTTTATTTATACAATTAAATGGAGAAATTAAAGAAATATATGTTTCAAATGAAGAAAAAGAACTAAAGTATTGTTTGGATGAAAATTATAAATTGAATCTTGATGGATTTGATTTGAGTTTTGTTGGGTATACTAGAGACTATGTATTGGATGGTAATATCTTGTATTC
Source organism: uncultured Coprobacillus sp. (assembly GCA_964534245.1). Taxonomy (GTDB): domain Bacteria; phylum Bacillota_I; class Bacilli_A; order ML615J-28; family CAG-698; genus CAG-698. The sequence continues at coordinate 5,467 of CAZHQU010000097.1, read as the reverse complement.
GGTTAAAAGTAACTCTCAAGCTGAAAGAACACTTTTAAAGTTTTTGACAATAAATAAAGATATGTCATTTGAGTACATTAAGGATGTTATTGAAAAAACTATTTATCCAAGATTTGCTGATATTATTAATGTTAATGAAACGATAAAAGAAACATTAAAAATCGTAGATTTTAAGATAAAACTATACTTTGATATTGATGATAGTGAAATTTATTATCAAATGAAGTACTTTATAAATGATAATGAAGTGTCTGAAGAAAAGGTACAGGATTATGCTTATAAAGTTGAATTAATAAATTCATATTTGCAAAATATTGGATTCAATGATGATTGTAAAATTACAGATAAATTGTTGACATTTAATTTCTTTAAATCTGATTTAAGTAGTTTAAAGAAACATTGTGAAATTTATTTATCTGATAACATCAGAAGAATTAAGATTAAGACAGCTACATCATTCCAAACAAGAATGTCTTACAACGTCGGAATGTTAGATGTATGCTTTGAAAGTAGCGAATTTTCTGATGAAGAATTAGCTTTAATAATTAAAAATTTAAAGAAAAAGATAAGGTTTGTAAAACTAAATAAAGATACTATTATTGAAATACCAGATGATGTAGCAAATCAGTTACTTAATACAGTTAAAGAGTTTAATCTAGATATTAATAATTTAAAGACGCCTCAAAGTGTTCCGCTTTATCAAGCATTAAAAGTTGCTACTGAAGATATTGATGTAGTTGATTATAAATTAGATGATAAATTAAAAGGTTTACTTGATGACATTATAAATTTCAAAAAATTAGAATATGAAGTCCCTGATGAATTGAAAAAGATAATGAGGTCATATCAAATTGATGCGTTTAAGTGGATGAAAGTATTATCAAAACATAATTTCTGTGGGGTATTAGCTGATGACATGGGCCTAGGAAAAACATTAGAAGTAATATCAGTATTACTTGAAAACAAAGATGAAAAGCCAATTCTTGTTGTGTGCCCTAAGAGTTTATGCTATAACTGGAAAAATGAGTTTGAAATATGGTCAAGCGCTTGTAATATGCCTATTGATGTTGTCAATGTTATTGGAAATATTCCAGAAAGAAAAGAAATTATTAATAATATCGAGAATAATAAAAAGGTAGTTTATATTTCTTCATATGATAGTTTAAGAAATGATATAGATTTATATGAAGATAAAGAATTTAACTTCTTAATCTTAGATGAAGCACAAAGCATTAAAAATCATCATACAATGAAAGCTAAATCTGTAAAGAAGATTAAATCGAAGAATCGTTTTGTGTTAACAGGAACTCCTATTGAAAATAGTATTACTGACCTTTGGAGTATTTTTGATTTCTTGATGCCAAATTATTTAGGGTCATACAATGATTTTAGAGAAAAATATGAAGCAGATGTAATTTATGATGAAGAAGATATTGTATTAAGATTAGTTAAGAAAATAGCCCCATTTGTGTTACGAAGAACTAAAAAGGAAGTTTTAAGGGATTTACCAGATAAAGTAGAAAGTATACAAATTGCTACAATGTCAAAAGAACAAAGAAAAATATACGATGCTCAGTTGTTTAAGACTAGAAGAATGCTACAAAATGATTCAGCAAGTAAAATTGATATTTTAGCATATATTACAAGACTAAGACAAATATGTGTTGATCCAAATTTATTTATGGATAATTTTGAAGGAACTTCAGCAAAACTAGAGCTTGTTGAGGAACTCTTAGAACAATATGTTTCAACTGGACATAAAGTACTTATATTTAGTCAATTCACTTCTGCATTTGACCTTTTAACTCCAATAATTACTAATTTAGGATATAAGTATTTTGTGTTGACTGGCAAAACTAATCCTATGGATAGAGTAGAAATGGCCAATACATTTAATGATCCAAACGATGATCATAAAGTATTTTTAGTTTCACTAAAAGCTGGTGGAACTGGATTAAACTTAGTTGGAGCTGATATAGTAATACATTTAGATCCATGGTGGAATTATGCTGTAGAAAATCAAGCAACGGACAGAGCGCATCGTTTAGGACAAAAGAAAGCTGTTAGTGTTATTAAAGTGATATGTGAAGATTCGATTGAACAAAAAGTAATTGAACTTCAAAGAATAAAGAAAGAGATCGCTGAAAAAATAATATTAAGTGATGAAGAAAATCATAGTAATATTGTTATAGATGATCTAAAGTATTTATTAGAATAAAAAAATCCACCTGTAAAAAGGTGGATTATTTTCAAATTATTTATTTTTGTTTTTTAATTAAGAAATCTACGTATTCATCTAAATCAGTTAATAAATCTGGATTAATCATTGGTATTTTCTTAACTATTGGATATGCTCTTTCTGTAATGATTTCTGGATTATCTCTATCTAATAAGAAATCTGTAGAAACTTTAAAGAAATCAGCAAGTTTACGTAAAGAATCAAAGTCTGGTTCTCTAGCGCCTTTCTCCCATTGACATATAGTATTACAATTAACACCTACATGTTTTGCTACATCAAGTTGTGTTAATCCCATTGATAATCTAATGTTCCTCATATTAATCATCATAATTATATACCTCACTTTTCATTATTTTAATATATTATAATCACGGACCGAGAGTATTACAATATACTTTCACGAATTGTGAAAAATTATATTGACTATTTTATAATAATATTTTATAATATTGATGTTAGTAGAGGTAAAGATATGAATAATGAAAAAAACAAAAATGTAGTACTAGAGAAAAAAGACAGAACATTCATGATTGAAGCAAGAAAAAACAAAAATCTATCTCAAGCCGAGTTAGGAAGATTAGTAGGTGTTTCTCCAAATTGTATCACTCAATATGAGAAAAACGTAAGATTTCCAAGAAAAGATATTATTTGGAAATTATGCAAAACTCTAGAAATTGAT
>CAZHQU010000097.1:0-2539 GCA_964534245.1 uncultured Coprobacillus sp. | reverse complement strand
AGAAGAATAATTATTCGTATGAATAATTATTTTTTTTCTTTTTATTAAATCGAATTTTTATCTTCATTATTATTATTATACTCACAATCATACTAAATATACAAATAAGGATAATTTTATAATCATTATAAAAAGTACTAACTAAAGCTAAATTGTCATAAAATAAATATCCTAATAATATTAGTATAGTGTTCCATATGGAAATACCAATTAAAGAAAATAAAATGTAATGAACAATATTATGTTTATTAGCTCCAGCAACAAACGATATACACGTTCTACAGAATGGGATTAATCTTCCAAAAGAGATAGCTATGTTTCCATACTTATTGTATAATGATGAGGATTCATCTCTTTCTTTCTTTTTAATAAATTTATTAAAAAGTTTATTTTTTCCTAAATATCCAATGAAATAGCATAATAAAGTTCCCATCACCCCAGCAATAGTACAAATTAAAATCATTATAAATGGACTAATGTTTAATTCATAGGCAATACCACCAGAAATAGGAAGTACAACTTCACTAGGCAAAGGGAAACATGCGTATTCCAATAACACAACAATAAAAACTATATATACTCCATATTGGTTAATTAAACTTAAAATATCATTCACTATATCACCTATATAATTATATTAAGTAAGAATAAAAATAATTAATAAATAAAAATTTACTTTATAAGAAAAAAGTAGTATAATATCATATATGTCGATATAGCTCAGTAGGATAGAGCAGTCGCCTCCTAAGCAGTAGGTCAATCCGTTTAGATAGACTCAAACACTATTAGGATAGCATAAAAACTTTGCTTAAAAATGAACATTTCCAAGAAAAAATAAGTTTTGTACACCCTTTGTACACCCGAAAGGATAATTCACAACCCTAAAAAGTTAAAAGTTATCCTTTCTGATTATCAATAAATTTTAATATGACCGTATAGCTCAGCTGGACAGAGCAGTCGCCTCCTAAGCGACAGGTCGGATGTTCGAATCATCTTACGGTCGCCATTGAACACAAAAAGTTGCCCGATTATCGAGCAACTTTTTTATTTTTTAAGGGTGGATATACTCAAACTGTAAATGAAGGGACACTTTTTCGGTGCGTTCCTTCGGGGGCTCACTTTTTTTATTATGTGGGGTGTGTACGTGTGGAAATATACCAAGTATCTTTTATAGTGTGAACTATATAGAATTCGATACATAGAGGACAGGACAGAAAGTCTTGGCCGCGATCTGCTATTCAAAAAGGAATATGTAGAATTCTACGTAGGACAAAACGGCGACTTTGATATATCGGTAGCGTCTGTTATAAAGCGAGTGTAAAAAAGATTTTGGAAATCATAATAGCTTCTTGATGAATTTGCCTGTAAGTTTTCCTATATTGTACATAACAAGCCTATAACTGTTATTTCTGATGAACAACGATAGTTTGAAGACTCTACGTTGGATTTTGAAATATCTATCAAAGCTAGAAAGAAAATTGAAAAGTACAAAGCGGACGCAATCTACATTGTCGATTGTGTAAAATCGGGAAAAATTTAATCGTATATATATAATAAAGGAGCACAGTTAAAACTACGCTTTTTTTTGTTGAAAAAATTTTTATAAAAATTTTGGATTTTTCGGGGAAAACACCTTGACATTTACACAACTATTTGATATACTTTTAATGTAAACTATGTTGTGAAATAGAATATGAGATAATCATTTCTCGTCGAAGAAATAAAAAAAAGAAATATAAAGGAGGGGTGAAATGCCGGTTATTACAGCCGAAAACCAACCTGCGAGAGAGCGAATATTACACGCTGCCGCAAAATTGTTCCTAAAACACGGCTATTACAATTCGTCGCTCAAAATGATAGCGAAAGAAGCAAGCACAAATACCGGCTCAGTTGGGTGGGCTTTCAAAGCCAAAGAAGAAATCCTATGCGAGCTTATAACCTATGTGTTTGATAAGCAGTTTGAAACGACTGAAAAATTGCTTAAAGGAATAACGGACGATAAAGTGCTTTTCTTTGCCGTTGAAGCTACTTTGCAACTATATATGGCAGAAGCAAACGAGCAAGTAAGAGAAATGTATAACGTATCGTATTCACTTTCAGGCTCGGCAAAGGTCATATATAACAAAATGACTGAAAAACTACAAGAAATTTTCAAAGAATATCTACCCCAATTAAAAACGAAGGATTTTTACGAAAGAGAAATCGCAAGCGCGGGTATTATGCGAAACTTTATAACCGTTCCGTGTGATATGTACTTTGAAATGGAAAGGAAGATACATACTTTCCTTGAAACGACTTTCCTTGTGTATAATGTACCAAAGGAAAAGATTGATGAAGCAATCGGTTTTGTAGCAAAATTTGATATGAAGAAGATTGCACAAGACACGTTAAATTCTTTGCTCGAATATATAGACCAAAGGATAGATGAAGAAAAATAAAATGTAAAAATATGTGGAAAAACGGAGAGAATTCTATGAAAAAAGAACTGATTACTATTTGTTGTATGACGATATGCCTTATGCTTGCGCTCACGGGTTGC
>CAZHQU010000096.1:0-6932 GCA_964534245.1 uncultured Coprobacillus sp. | reverse complement strand
ATGTATATGTAAAAATTAATTGAAGTAAATCGGAGGCAAAAATGAACACTAATGAATTAAAAAGAATTGAGAAAATTAGAAATGATTATGTGGAAAAAGAAGTAAGTAAATATGATGAATTAAAAAGCTTAGACAAGAAAGTAAGAAAGGGAGCGAATATATTTAGTTATATCTTTGGTATTATTGGATCTTTAGTATTAGGTTTTGGAATGTGCATGGCTATGGAAGTAATTTTAGAAGGTAATATGATTATTGGAATCATTATTGGCTTAGTTGGAATCCTTATGGTTAGTGTTAACTATAAGTTATATAAGAAAATTGTTAATAAGAATAAAAATAAATATAGAGAACAAATTATTGATTTATCTAATGAATTATTAAATGAGGAGGTAAAGTAATTATGAATAATCAAAATTTAAATAATCAAAATACAAATAATCAAAATGTAGACTCTGTTGAAGTTAAATCTTTAAATGAAGAATTTGTGGAATTTTTACACACAAAAGGTATTAAAGCAAAATTTAAATTAGCAGTTACTAATATGAAAGAAAGTGCAAAAGCACAACATGAAAAAGACGTAGCTGAATTTGAAAGATTAAAGAAAGAATCTGCTGAAAACAATAAAGAATTTGTTGAATTCTTACATACTAAAGGATTTAAAGCTAAAGTTAATTTAGTAATTGAAAACATCAAGAAAGGTGCTAGAGAATCTAAAGAAACAACTAAAGCGCAAATCGAAAAAGCTAAAAACTTAAGCAAACCATCTGTATATAATCCATATGTTAATAATAACATTTCTAAAGAAGATTTATCTAAAGAATTCAATGAATTCTTAAAGATGAAAGGATTAGATCAAAAGTACACTGTTACTATTGAAGATGTTGAATAGTATTAAGTTATAATACATATAAACTTTAGATAGTATATAAATTTTAGAAACTATAATTATAGTAAATTGATATTTAATCGAAAAAGTTGTATAATATAAGTGGGTGTTTAATATGAAATTAATTGATACTTATAAAAATATGACATTTAAGGAAAAGACAGTATTTAATGCAAAGTTATCCGTTTATATAAATGGATTTCTTGCATTTTGTAAATATATAATGGCTTTCTTCGCTAGTGGCTTTATGCTTGCAGCCGCAAATGTCAACGTATTGATTATGATTTCTAAACTTGAATGTTATTTAGGTGAAAAACATCCTGAGAATAAACCTTTTGCCTATCGTAATAAAATGATAGGCTTAATGCTTTTATTAGCAGGTGTTCAGTATTCTATTTACATGGCTAGACTAATATTCATAGATGTTGATATGATGAAGTATGATATGATTATGGGTATTGGCATTGCTTTTGTATCATTTGTTGAAATCATTTGTGCAATTATTGGATGTTTTAGATCTTATGGTAAGGGTCATTACTACCGAAATATAAAGTTAATCAGTTTATGCTCAGCCCTCACAGCAATAGTTCTTACTGAAATAGCAATAATGTCTTTTGCATCAAATATTGATTATAGATTATCTAGTGGAATATTTGGTGTAGCTATTGGATTTATTATTGTGTTAATTGCTATCTTTATACTTATTGCACCAAGAATTAGTATCATTGACCGAATGCATAATGTGTATGAACAAATGGGTGAAAGTACTTTTACTAATGAAGTTAAGATAAAGCTAACTTATAGCAAGTTCTATGGTAATTATTACTATATTGGTATTAAAGATAATAATATTATCGATGGAAAAATAGTTCAAGATAAAAGTCCAATTTTTAAATGGAATATTTATATTTTAATATTAGTAATTATATTATCTGAAATATTAATATTTCCATATGCTGTTGGTGCATTAGTTTATTACTTTAAAAGTGCTAAACTAATTGATAAATTAGATAAGATTATGATTGAACATAACTTTAAAAAAATTAATATAGGTGATGAATATGATTAATATATTACTGGCTGAAGATGATAGAGATTTAAATAATCTCATTTCTATATATATAAAGAATAATGGATATAATGTTACACCAACATTTAATGGATTAGATGCTTTAAAGGAGTTTGGTGAACAATCATTTGACATTATCATTAGTGATATTATGATGCCATTATGTGATGGTTTTGAAATGGCAAAAAGAATAAGAGAAGAAAATACTCAAATTCCGATTATCTTTATGTCTGCTCGTGATGATAAACCTTCTAAACAATTAGGTTATACAATTGGGGTTGATGATTACATCACTAAACCTTTTGATATTGATGAACTTATATTTAAAATCAAAGCTATAGCTAGAAGACTAGACATTAAAGCCACAAATGAATTAGTTATTGGTAATTTAAAAATGAATAGAGAAGAGTTTTCATGTTTTGTTGGGAAAGAAGAACTAAAACTATCTGTTAGGGAATTTAATATTTTATATAAAATGTTATCTTATCCTAAGAAGACTTTCACTAGAAGCCGTTTAATGGATGAGTTTTGGGATTTTGACTCAAGTGCAACTTCAAGAACAGTAGATGTTTATATGGCTAAATTAAGAGATAAGACCAAAAACTGCGATGGGTTTGAAATTACTACAGTGCATGGGTTAGGTTATAAGGTAGTACTCAAATGAAAAAACATCGAGATATAATCTTTGGTTTCTTTTTCTTCTTTTTAACTAGTGGATTTTGTACGTCAATTAGTATTTTAGTATACTCATTAATAGATAGCAAAGAAAAATATGAAATAGCTATATGGATGTTACTATTAATTATATTTATTGCATTGATATTTACTATATGTGATTTCATTAGAAGAAAGATAATGATTAATAAGCCATTAGATGAAATCATTAAAGCTACAAATAATATGGCAAAGGGTAAATTTGATATCGTTTTAATTCCAAATCATTCATATGATGATTTTGATGAGTTTGATTTAATCAAAGAAGCATTAAATAATATTAATAAAGAACTTTCTAAAAGAAAACTTCTTAATGATGACTTCATTGCTAATTTTTCTCATGAAATTAAAACACCAATTAATGTTATTCAAAACTATAGTAAAGCATTAAAGGCTAAAGGATTATCTGAAGAAGATAGAAATAAATATATTGAATTATTAAATGTATCATGTAAGAAACTTTCTGATTTAGTTAATAGCATATTAAAACTAAATAAGCTTGAGAGTCAAAAACTAAATCCTGAATTTAAGATGTTTAACTTAAGTGAATCAATTATTGAACAAATAATTCAATTTGAAAGTTTAATAGATGAAAAGAACATTGAATTAATATGTGATATTGAAGAGAATTTAATGATTAATAGTGAAGAAGGCTATTTAGAATTAATATGGAATAACTTAATAAGCAATGCAATTAAATTCAATAAAGAAAATGGAACAATAAAAATTAAACTAAATAAAGAGAATGAAGATTACATTTTCAAAATCTCTGATACTGGTATAGGTATGAGTAGTGATACAGGATCAAGGATATTTGAAAAGTTCTATCAAGGTGATACAAGTCATTTTAGTCTTGGAAATGGTCTGGGGCTAGCACTAGTAAAGAAAGTTGTTGATTTACTTGGTGGAAGTATAAAAGTAGAAAGTGAAGTAAATGTGGGGACAACATTTGTTGTGACAATAAGGAGTAATTATGAAAGATAAGTTTGAATATAATTATACTGCTCCAACAGTAAATGAAAGAAAAGAAATAGAAAGTATTAGAAACCAATACTTACCAAAAGATAATTATAATTTAACTTTAGAGAAACTAAGAAAACTGGATAATAAAGTAAAACAAACACCAATGATTTATGGTCTTACATTTGGTGTGATTGGATTATTATTATTTGGTTTAGCAATGTCTTTCTTTTTAGAGATTACTAATCTATGGTATTTAGGTATACCAAGTGCTATAATTGGTGTAATTATCATGGCGCTTGCATATCCTGTATATAATAAAGTATATACTAAACTAAAAGATAAGTATAAAGATGAGATAATTAAATTATCTAATGAATTATTAGAAAAAGATAAATAATATTATAGTAATGGAGGAAGGGTATGATTTATACTGATTTAACAAAAAAAGCTATGAAGTTATGTTTTGAATCTCATAAAGAGCAAAAGGACAAAACAGGACTTCCCTATGTGTTTCATCCTTTCTACTTAGCAACTCAAATGAATGATGAATACTCATGTGTTGTGGCGTTACTTCATGATGTTGTTGAAGATTCTGATGTGTCTTTTGAAGATTTAGAAGCCTGGGGATTTCCTAAAGAAGTAATTGCCGCATTAAAATTACTTACACATGATAAAGATGTTGATTACATGGAATATGTTAAAAATATTACTACAAATGATATTGCATTAAAGGTAAAGATTGCTGATCTTAAGCATAATTCAGATTTGTCAAGATTAGATGTTGTTGATGAACGCGCTCTAAAGAGACAAGAAAAGTATAAGAAAGCATTAAAGTTAATAAAAGAATTAACAGGAATAGATACAGGAGAGTAAATATGAAGGTGTTAATGTTAAATGGTAGTCCTCATACAGAAGGCGCAACAATGAGAGCATTAGAGGAAATGGAAAAAGTTTTTATTTCAAAAGGTGTTGAAGTTGAAATCGTCACATTAGGAAATAAAGATATAAGAGGATGTATTGCTTGTGCAAGTTGTTATAAAACTGGTAAATGCGCTTTTAATGATGTAGTTAATGATATTAGCAAAAAGTTTGAAGAGTGTGATGGCTTAGTGATAGCGTCACCTGTCTACTACGCTTCAGCAAATGGAACTTTAATTTCAGCTTTAGATAGACTATTCTATAGTTCTAGATTTGATAAACGTATGAAAGTTGGAGCAAGTGTTGCTGTAGCAAGACGTGGGGGCATTACTGCAACTCATGATGAACTAAATAAATACTTTACAATTAGTGGAATGCCAATAGCATCTGGACAATACTGGAATGGATTCTATGGTACATATGAAGGTGAAGAACAAGATTTAGAAGGATTACAACAAATGAGAACATTAGCTAATAATATGACTTTCCTAATGAAAAGTATAGAATTAGGAAAAAAAGAATTTGGACTACCTGAAAGAGAAAAAGGTATATTTACAAATTTTATTAGAAAATAAAACTTAATTAAATAGAATCATTAAATTAACACTGCTTAATAGCAGTGTTTTATTTTGTATATATTAGTAGATTAATGTAAGTAAATGTGGTATAATAATATGAAAATATTTATTGGAGGAAATAAATAATGAAAAAAGTCTTAATGTTTATTTTAATGTTTGCTTTATCATTTGCATTTGTTGGTTGTAAGGAACCTCATGAACATGAATTTATAAATGGTGAATGTACATGTGGTGAAAAACATGATTGTACTTATGTAGATGGTAGATGCGAATGTGGAAAGTTAGAAGAAAAAGAAGAACACACACATAATTTTGTTGATGGTAAATGTCAATGTGGTGAAGAAGAACCAAAACATGAGCACGTATTTGTTGATGGAGAGTGTGAATGTGGCGAAACACAAGAAGAATCTAAACCATCTATTAAAGATGATTTCAATTGTATTACTATTCCTGAAGCATTAGCTAAAGCTAGTGAAGCTGGTGACGCTGGAACAAGTGAACAATTCTATGTTTATGGAACAGTTAAAGAAATCACTAACTTCATTTATGGTGCTATGACAATCACTGATGGTACTAATGATTTATTTGTATATGGTGTTTATGGCCAAGATGGTGAAACTAAATATGAAACTTTAGAAGAAAAACCTGTTGCTGGGGATGAAGTAGTATTATTAGGTAAATTAAAAACTTATAATGGTACTCAAGAAATGGACAGAGGTTACTTACAAGCAATGAATCATGTTGAAGTAGAAATTGATGAATCTAGTTATACTGAAAAATCTATTAAAGCAGCTAGAGATGATGAAGCGGGTGCTCTTGTCAAATTATCTGGTGTAGTTGCGAAGATTACTTATGCATTCGGTATGGCTCCTAATGGATTTTATTTAGTAGATAACACAGGATCTATCTATGTATATGGTAAAGATGTTGCATCTAGTGTTAAAGAAGGTAACACAGTTACTTTATTAGGTGAAAAGACTTATTATGTATTAGAAGATGAAAAATCAGCTGCCGAAAAATATGGTTATAAAGGTGCTTGTCAAATCGATAAAGCTAAAATAGTAGAAAATGATAAACAAGTTTCTGAATTTGATAAATCATGGATCAAAGAAGGAACTATAAAAGAAATTATGGAAACTCCTGTTACTGAAAATATCACAAGTGATATTTTTAAAGTAAATGCGTTAGTTAAGAAACAAGAAAACCCAGGATTCGTTAATTATTACATTGATGATTTAGACGGTGTTACTGGTTCATATGTATACACTCAATGTAATGGTTCTGATTTTAGTTGGTTAGATGAATTTGATGGAAAGATTTGTACTGTATATCTTTCACCAATCAATGCTAAATCAACATCAGGAGGATGTGTATTCCGTTTTGTTCCTGTTGAAGTTAAATATGAAAACTATCAATTTGATTTAACTAATTACAAAGAGGTATCTTCATTCGCATTAGACTATTATGCTGTTGATCAATTCTTACCTGAATATATGTCAGATCCTGCTCTAGAATTATTACTAGAAGCTAAAAACGAATTATTAGGATTTGAAGGTGTTACTTTCTCATATGCATCAAGTGATGACGAAGTTGTATATGTAGAAGTAGTAAATGATAAAGTAGTATTCCATACTAATAAACCTGGTACAGCAAACATTACTGTAAGTGCAACTTACAATGGCGTTACTGAAAGCCAAGAAGTAACAATCACAGTTAAAGATGTTCCTACATATGATACAATTACAGTAGAAGAAGCTGTAGCATCTGCTGATGAAACAGAAGTATATGTTAAAGGTGTAGTTGT
>CAZHQU010000095.1:0-6935 GCA_964534245.1 uncultured Coprobacillus sp. | reverse complement strand
TCGCTCCGAAATATAATCCTGACATTTTCCCTGATTAATAATTATTTATATAGTAATTATACATCTTATTTATAAAAAAGTACATAAAAACTATATATTTAATTATTACATCTAGAATAATAAATAGAAAAGTGGTATAATAATTTATAATTATGAGGTGCAATATGGATAAATTTATTAAAGGACAAGACAGAAGAAACATTTATTGTAAAAAGTGGGACAATAAACCTGTTAATGGCAAAGAAGTTTTACCATTTTGGATTGCTGATAGTGATTACCCTACATATGAGAAAATTACTGATAGATTAATTGAACGTGTTAAAAATGCTACTTTTGGTTATACATTTATTGATGATGATTATTATAATAATCTTATTAACTGGTTTGATAGACGCTATAACTATAAAGTTGAGAAAGATTATATTTTCCCTACTCATGGGGTATTAGTAGGTTTAACTTATACTGTACAGTTATTTACTAAACCAAATGATAAAATAGTATGCTCAACTCCTGTTTATAATCCATTCTTTAATATTGTGAAAGATAATAATAGAGAGTTAGTTTTTAATAATTTAGTTAAATATCAAGATAATAATTTAGAATATACATATAAATATGATTTTGAAGATTTAGAAGAAAAGTTAAAAGATGCTAAAATGTATATTTTTTGTAATCCTCATAATCCTGTAGGACGCGTATGGACTAAAGAAGAGGTTGCTAAGATAGTAAGTCTTTGTAAGAAGTATGACTGTATTTTAGTTAGTGACGAAATTCATTGTGACCTAATTTTAGATGGAGAGTTTGAGTCTTGTGGGAAATGGTTTGATGAATATGATAAAATTGTTGTTTGCACAGCTCCTTCTAAAACATTTAATATTGCTGGTTTATTAATTACTAATTGCATTATTAAAAATCAAGATTATATGAAAGCATTTATAGATTATCAAAATTTATTATGTATGGAGCGCCCTAATTTATTAGCACTCGAAGCATGTAAGGCTGCATATTTAGATGGTGATAATTGGGTTGATACTCAAAATAAATACTTAAGAGAACAAAGAGATATAGTAAAATCATTCTTTAATGATAATTTACCTATGTGTAATGTATATAAACTTGAAGGAACGTATTTAATGTGGATTGATTGCTCTAGCTTTGGATTAGAACAACCAAATTTAATCGAGGGTCTATTAGAAAGTGGAGTTAGGGTAAATAGTGGTACTGTTTATTCAAACGATTACAAAGGATTTATTAGACTTAACATTGCATGTGGAAGAGAGCAACTTTTAGAAGGATTAAGTCGAATAAAGAGTTTTTTACTTAAGGAGGAATAATAATGGTAGGATTTTTAGTAAATGCGGCTGCGGTTGCGGTGGGATCAGTAATTGGTTTATTGTTTAGAAAAGTTGTAAAAAAAGAGTACTGTGATTCAGTACTAAAGATAATGGGTGTTGCTGTAATAGTAATAGGAGCATTAGGGATTATTGAAAATACAATAACTATAGATAGTGGAACAGTATCATTTAGTGGTACAATGCTATTAATAATTAGTTTAGCGATAGGCATGTTTATTGGAGAACTTTTAAAGATTGATACGCATCTAACTAACTTTTCAGAATCAATTGAAAAGAAGTTAAAGAAAGGTAATATTTCTGAAGGGTTCTTAGGAGCTACATTAATCTATTGCGTTGGAGCAATGACTATTGTTGGTTCTTTAAATGACACATTAGGTGATCCTGAAATGATTTATATTAAAAGCTTACTCGATGGTATTACATCAATTGTTTTAGCTTCAACAATGGGATTTGGAGTACTACTTTCATCAATAGCTGTTCTTGTTGTTCAAGGGTTATTAACATTAGTATTTGCATTAATTGGTAATTCACTAAATATAAATGATCATATGGAATTAATTAAATACTTAGGAATGGTTGGTAATGCAATGGTATTAATGATAGGTCTTAACTTTATAATGACTAATAAGATTAAAGTTGCAAATACACTTCCAGCACTTCTAATTCCAATTGTATATTACTTGGTAACATTATGGATAAATTAAGACTAGGCACAAAAGAAGATGCTACGCAAATAGTAAAATTATTTGAGGAAGCAAAAGAAAAGTTTAAAGAAGAGAAAACTTACCAGTGGGCAGGAACATATCCAAACGCTCAAAGTTATCTAGATGATTTAGAAAACAATGTAGTTTATGTTTATGAAGAAGAGGGAGTTATTCTTGGTGCATCAACTATTCAATATAGTATAGATCATAATTATGATTATATAAAAGGAGCATGGCTTAATGATAACCCATATGCATCAATTCATAGAATTGTTGTGAGCAGAAATGTTCAATGTAAAAACATTGGAACAAAACTATATCAAAAGTGTGAAGAAGAGATTTATAAAAATAACATTAAAAATATTAGAGTAGACACATATAAACTAAATAAAAGTATGATAAGACTATTAGAAAAGAATAATTTCACTAGATGTGGTGTTATTTATCTATCAAGAACAGATGTTTATGATAGAGAAAGAATCGCTTTTCATAAAGTACTAAAATAACAAAATAGATAAATATAATAATATATATTATATATTTTTATAGATAGGAGGTTACATGGCTAAAATAGAAGTAAAATGTTTTGCTTTAAATGACTTTGCTCAGGGAGTATTTAAAGTTGGAAAACAAAATGAATTTGTAAGTAATTTACTTCCAAAAGAAGTAGCATTAGTTGATAAAGGTAAAAACGGAAAATACTATGTTTCTTCATATCTAAAAAAATCTGAAAACAGAGTTATACCAAAGTGTGAACTTTATAACAAATGTGGAGGATGTCATATTCTTCATATGAATAAAGAAGCTCAAAAAGAGTTTAAACTTGATTATGTTACAACAGCATTAAAAGATAATAAAATTAATCCGAAAATAGATAAGTATATTGAATCAGATATAACTGTAGGCTATCGCAATAAAATGCAAGTAGCATATTCATTTAAAGATGGGAAAATAATATATGGATTCTATGAAGAAGAATCACATAAGATTATTCCAATGAAATCTTGTTTAGTTCAAACAAAAAGACAAAATGAAATTGTTAAAGTATGTGCAGAGATAATGCAAAACATGAGAATTCAACCATACAATGAAGACAAGCGCACTGGTTTAATAAGATTTATAATGGTTCGTGAAGCATTTAAAACTGGAGAAGTATTAGTTACAATCGTTACCAATAGTGAAATCTTCCCAGGCAGAAGTGAATTTGTAAAGAGGCTAAAACAAAAATGTCCTTATATCACGTCAATTGTACAAAACATAAACAAGAGAAAAACAAGTATTATTTTAGGTGATGATGAAAGAGTATTGTTTGGTCCAGGATTTATTAAAGATGTATTATGTGGGATAGAATTTAAAATATCATCAAAAACATTCTATCAAATAAATCCTTATCAAACAGAAAAACTATATAATGTAGTTAAAGAATACGCTGAACTATCTGGTAATGAAAGAGTACTAGATGCATACTGTGGAGTTGGAACAATTGGTATGACTTTAGCAGGAAGCGCTAAAAGAGTTGTTGGGGTGGAGAATAACAAACAATCAGTAATTAATGCAAGAATAAATGCATCTGATAATAAGATAAAGAATATGTCATTTGTTTGTGATGATGCAACAGCATACATGAAAAACTTAAAAGAAGAATTTGATGTATTAATTATGGATCCACCAAGGAGTGGTTCAACAGATGATTTTTTAAATGTTGTAAATAAATCAAACATTAAAAAAGTAGTTTATGTTTCATGTGAAGCTAAAACACTAGCAAGAGACTTAACTAGATTAACAAATTATAAAATAGTGAATAAAACAATAGTCGATATGTTTGTGGGGACATATCATGTAGAGACAGTTGTATCGCTTATTAGAAAATAAAAACCTTGGATAACTTAATCCAAGGCTTTGTTTTTAAATATCAACTCGTTATCATCTAGAAAAAGTTATATAAAATAAATAATATAAGGTAAAAGGATAAGACTATTGGAGAGTAAAAACAATTACAAAATAGTAATTACTATTACTGTTTGAATTTATATTTTCCTTTTCCGTGGACAGTAACTGACTCTATTAAATTGTTATCTGTTAAAATTTTAATATAACTTGTAGCGGTATTTTTGTTAACTTTTAATTGTTCTTGAATGTTAATATTTCTAAAAATATCATTTGTAAAATAGTTATAAAGTGTTTTAAGTTATTTTTTACATCTTGTTTAACTTTTAAGGCATTAATTAAATTAGGAATAGAAATGTTATTTCCTAAGTTTGTGTCCTCATTTCCCAAGTTTTTAGTATCTTTTCCTAAGTTTTCATCTTTTAAAGTTGATTTTTTGATAAACATAGTTAACTTAGTTACATCAGGATTGAATTCATCAAATAGTTCAGGAGTAGGGTAATTGCCTTCTTTTGTGGCATTAAGGATTAATGGATATCCGCTTCCTGCGCGTTCACCAATGTTTACAAAAGAAAAGATATTTAAAACTGTTCTGTTTCTTGCTTTAGATTCCCCACCTAATAATATTTTATTTAATGGCATAGCAAGTATACCTGGATTAGAAAAAACTATTTTATCGTGATATTGTTTAATAACTAAACCTAATTCACCATGATAATCAGCGTTTGATAGTGTGTTACATAATGCCTCACGAATTGCTTTTTTCATAGGAGATGAATCGTCACGGAACATACCATTCATCTTAAATGGAACTGCAATATCTTCTGTTAACTTAAAAGTAATTTGATAGTAGAAATCATATAAGTTTCCACTCCAGTCTCCATTAGTAGAAGTAATTCTAAATGACCATCTCATATCATCACCTTCTAAATTTCTATGATCTTGATAATCTAGAAAATAGTTAGGATAAACATTAGTGATATCATAGAAGTTACCGAACATTAGTAATCCAGCTTTTGTTGGATGTGTAATACCATTTTTATCACGTTTTGCAGCTCCGATATGGATTAAGAAATTTTCAGTATCATCTTTAACAAATGGATGATCTTCTTTATGATATTGGTTATAACCAGTTCGATATTTTGCTAAAGTATCTTGGTTAATAACAGATAAGTCCATATCTTCAATCATATAACTATCATTTGATTCTTCATCTTGGTCACGAAGCATAGCTTGTATTTCTATTTTAGTACAACGATAGTCACCTTCATGATTTCTACGATAAGCAAATAATGGATTGTTATTAATATAAATTGGTTTGAATGATTTATCTGCTTGAGGCACATTAATTACTACTATATAATCATTATTTATTTGTTGAATTTTAACATCTTTATCAGATAGCAAATTAACACTTACTTTATTTGAATGAATTGTATCCCAAAAAGACTTTAATAGGCTGTTGGATTGATTCTCATTCAATACACAGGTATATAAATTCTTCTTTTTATCTTCACCAACTCCTAGCAATATAGTACCACCATAAGAATTGCAAAAAGCACTATATGTTTCCCTTATAGAGTTAGGAATGCCTTGAATTGATTGGTTTGCTTCAAGTTGATTGTTTTCTTTAGGTTTTTCAAATTAATTTAAATCAAACATAATATCCTTCTACTTAATTTTCCTTATGAATGTATTTGAAAACATATTCATTAGTAGTTAATTCGTTATACATATTTTTTCCATATGATATAATAATTATACTACTTTAGGACAATATAGTTAATTTAAAAACTAACGCATTTAGATTGAAAAATTAAAAATTTTTATTAAAAATAGAAATACAAAAAGTAGTTAATTTACATCTATCTTAATAGATACACTTATTGTAAAACTCGATAATTGTACAATAAGAGGTTTTAAAATATTAAATGGAATGATGGTAGGGAAACTTGCAAGTCCAAAAATGATGTGTGTTTGAAGTTTTAAATTTACACACAATTAAGATATTGATGATAAACAGTAATAGCTATTAAAAAATAAAAACCTTAGACATATAATCCAAGGTTTTACTTATTAGAATATTAAGCTGTTTTCATTGAGAAGAAAATCATATAAACCAATTATATATATTCCATCTTCATTATAATGTGCTTTTATCGAATCTTTAACAATAATAATTTTTTAAAAGCATCATTAATATGAAGTAATGATTTTTGCTCTTGAATAGTCTTTTCCTTTGTATCAATAGTATAAGCTGCTTGAATATAATATCTTTTGTCTGCTTGGTTACATATGAAATCTACTTCAGTTTTCTTTAGAACGCTTTTGCCGGTATCGTTCTGTTCATATGATTCAACAACTCCAACATCAACATTGTAACCTCTCATTACTAATTCATTGTATACAATATTTTCCATAAGACGAGGTTATTCAAGTTCTCTAAAGTTTAGTCTAGCATTTCTTAATCCCATATCAGAAAAATAATATTTTAGTGGAGAATTAATGTATCTTTTACCTATAATATCATAACGTTTAGGTGTAGAGATTAAAAATGAATCCGCAAAATATTCGATATAACGTTTAATTGTATCAGGATGTATTTTTACATGTTTTACAGATTGAAATGTATTTGATAGTTTAGTTGGATTAGTAAGAGATCCTATAGATGAAGATAGAAAATCTAGAAGTTCACCTAATTCATTAGTATTAATTATTTTATTTCTCTCTATAATATCTTTTAAATATATTTCTTCAAAAATGTTATTTAAATATTTGACTTTATCAACATCAGTTTTAAATTCAAATAATTTAGGTAGTCCACCATATACAGCGTATTCATTATATACTTCATCGTTAGAACCATCAAATACTTGTTTAAATTCTTTAAAAGATAAAGGATTAATATGGATTTGCCAACCACGTCCTCTAAACTCGGTAATAACATCTTTAGATAAGAATTTTGCATTGCTCCCTGTAACACCTTGAT
>CAZHQU010000094.1:0-6971 GCA_964534245.1 uncultured Coprobacillus sp. | reverse complement strand
GAAGATATTCCTAGTTGATTCTTACGTTTTTATGTTATTTTTGTATACTATAATTGTTACGGGAGTTTAGGTTAAAGATATAGACTTGTATATAGAAGCTCGTAAAACAGTATAAAAAGATTTGTTATTAATTCTTTTTCTTTTACTCAATAATTATTTAGTGATAAATAAACAACAATTACGAAAAATTTACGAAATAAATACGAAATATTTATGAAATAATATTTGATTTTTTCTTTGCAATAACATATAATATATGTGAGGTGAATATTATGACATTGAAAGAATTAAGAGAAACTTTAGGATTAACCCAAAGCGAATGTGCTGAATATTTAGGGATGACTCTTAGAAATTATCAAAATTATGAAAATAATGTTATAAAAAATAAAGCAAAGAATAATGCAATATATAGAAAATTAGAACAATGCTTAAAGATCCCTAATAATGACAATGAATATAATACTAATATTGTGACTGGAAGTTCTTTAGAACAATTATGTTCCGTAATAAGAAAATATGAAAAGAGAGAATGTTTCCAAATATTAAAGAGTTTTATTGAAAATGATTATTATGGTAAGATTTGTATCTTATATGGACTAAGAAGAACTGGTAAAACAACATTATTATTTCAAACAATAAATGAATTAAATTATGAACAATCAGTATATATTAAAATAAAAACTACAGACACTATGTCAGGTTTAATAAAAGATTTAAATAAGCTATATAATAATGGATATAAATATATTTTTATTGATGAAATAACACTATTAAAAGATTTTATTGATACCGCCGCAACTCTTTCAGATATATTTGGAATTATGGGTATGAAAATAATTTTATCTGGTACAGATTCATTAGGGTTTGCAATGGCAAATAGAGATGAATTATATGATAGAAATATAATGATTCATACATCATTTATATCTTTCAAAGAATATGCAAGGGTACTAAATTTAGACTCAATAGATAAATATATAGAATATGGCGGAACATTAAAAATGGAAAATATGTCCTTTGATGATCCTGATTATATAAGAGATGAAGTATCTTTTAGAGATGATGAAACAACACGAAAATACATTTATACAGCAATTAGCCGAAATATTCAACATACTTTAAAAAATGATAGAGATGGAATTTATTTTAATCAATTAAAGGAACTGTATGAAGAAAACGAATTAACAAATGTAATAAATAGAATTGTTGAAAATATGAATCATGAGTTCTTAGTAAAGGTTGTTGAAGAAAAGTTTAAATCACATGATTATGGTTCAGAAAAAAATCTCATGTTACATGATGCTCCATTAGAAAGAGCTTATGTATTAGAAAATATAGATTTAGAACAAATGGTAATAAGATTAAAGAAAATAGTTGAAATAAAAGATAAACACGAAACTAAGATAAAAGTAACTCAAGAACACATTGATAAGATAAAGAAATATTTAAAAGAATTGGATTTAATAGTAGATTGTCCAATTAGGTACGAAAGTGGATCTAGAGAAGAATACTATATATTTTCACAACCAGGTATGCGTTATGCATTAGCAAAAGCATTAGTTTATTCTTTATTACAAGATTCTTATTTTAATGCAATTTCAGAATATGATAAAACGTATATTATTAATAAAATCTTAAACGATGTTAAAGGTAGAATGATGGAAGATATTGTATTACTTGAAGTAAACAAATCAAAAAATAAGAACAAAGAAGCCTTCAAATTCAAATTTGATTTAGGAGGAGAATTTGATATGATTATTTATAATAAAGAAACTAATACTAATGAAATATACGAAATAAAACACAGTAATAAAATTGTAAAACATCAAACAAGACATCTATTAGATAATGATAAATGTGAATATGTTAGTAAAAGATATGGAAAAACAACTGGAAAATGTGTTATTTATAGAGGGCCAAGCTTAAAAGTAGATGAAGTGAATTACATAAATGTTGAAGAATTTTTAAAGAATTTATGATAATCTCACAAAACTTCGATTAAAACCCTCACAAAACTTCGATTTCAACTTTACATATAAACAATTCTATACTATAATATATATGTATTTTAATATTTAAGGTGTCTTATGAATAATTATATAAAATGATTATTTGATGATATATTAGTTTTTACTTTAGAAAGTAAAGGAGCAGTTTTTTTAAGGGCAAATGTATATAAATATAGAGATTAAAAAAACGTAAGGCAGATGTAGTGATACAATTTGAAGATGATTCATGGACATTAATTGAAGTAAAATTAAGTGGAGAAGAGGATATCCAAGAAGCTTGTAATAATTTAATCAAAATAGCAAAAGATATTGATATTGAAAAAATAGGTAAACTAGCATTTCTAATGGTTGTAACGAAGAATAAAGTAGCTTATAGAACTCCTGAAGGAGTGTACGTTGTACCATTAACATGTTTAAAGAATTAGATATTAAAAGGAAACATATGAATCAATAAAGTTTGAATAGTAAATTTTGATGATATTGAATGAATATGTTTATATTATTTAATTCTTACGTAAAATATGGTAAGCAATTATAAACAAATATTTAGAAAGCTTATTTAAAGTGAATAAGCAAGAAAATTATTAAATAAATAAAAGCGGAAAATAAAAAATCAAAAAATGGAGGAAATATAATGATATTGTATCACGGAAGTAATATGGTAGTAGAAAAACCAAAACTGATAGAACAAAATAGATTCCTTGATTTTGGATATGGTTTTTATACAACGACTAATAAACAACAAGCTGAAGCATTTGCTAGAAGGGTAGTTAAACGTAGAGGTGGTACACCAATAGTCAATGTATACGAAATAGATGATAATGTTGATAGCAAAATATTTAAAATCAAACGTTTCAATGCTCCAGATAAAGAATGGTTAGACTTTGTTTCTGCTCATAGGAATGGAACGTATGACGGTGAACAATATGATCTTATAATTGGAGCAGTTGCAAATGATGATGTTTATAGAACACTCCAAGTTTACTCTACAGGGCTTTTAACTAAAGAACAAGCAATTGAAACTTTGAAAGTCAAGAAACTATTTGATCAATATGTATTTTCAACAAACAAAGCAATTTCATTATTGAAATATGTCAAAGCTGAGGAGGTGTAATTCATGGATGAGAAGTTTAATACAATATTAAGTATCGTGCTTATACCACAGATAATTGAATTAATTATAAATAATGATAAACTTGATGATATCTCAGCAATGAATGAATTCTACTATTCTAAAACTTATGAAATGCTTTCAAACGAAGAAACGAAATTGTGGCATTTCAGTCCGTTGACTCTTTATTCAATGTGGAAACACGAAAAGAAAACGGGCGAAGTTATTACACCGGAGGAATAAGTTATGAGAAAAGAATTACCATTTATAGTGTATTGTGTTGAGGAATATAAAAACCAAAATGGACTCTCAGGTAAGGAAGTTATGACCCTTTTCAACAAGTATTCGGTATGTGAATATATCAAAGACTCATATGAAGTGTTACATATAATGGGAATAAGATATATCATTAGTGATATAGATTTTTATATAAAGTCTAAAAAAACTACATAAATATAATGTAATATTTTGAATAATTGAATATCTATAATAAATAGTGAGAAAATTTAAATAAATTGAAAAAAAGAGATAGCACTTTAGGAGGGTACTATCTCTTAATTTTTATTTAAATCTAATGAAATCTTTCTTAGTTAATTTACTTTCAAAGTGTTTGTTATTACAATTAATTTGTTCAATTACTTCGTTAACAATTGCTTTAGGAGTAGATGCACCAGCAGTCACTCCAATTGATTTATACTTGTCTAAGTTGTAATCATTTAATTCGTTTACAGAATTTATCATAATTGCATCAACATTATTGTTTATAACTAAGTTATAAAGAGATAGGCAATTATTGCTTAACTTATCTCCAATTATAATGTATAAATCATGTTTACCAAATGAGTTAATTAATGCTTCTTGGCGTTTGCTTGTTGAAGAGCATACTTCTTTTGAAAGAATTACATTAGGATTATTTATTTTAATATTCTCAAACTCTTTTAATACATTTTTATATATTAAAGTTGTTTGAGTAGTTAGGAATGATTTTTCAGGGAAAGTCATTCCTTTTTCATATATCTTGACGTTTTCACTTATTCCTAAGTATCCTATTACTTCTGGGTGTTTATTAGAACCCATTACATAGACACTATATCCATTATCTAAGTATTCATTAATATAGTTATGTACTTTAGTAACATTAGGACATGTTGTATCGATTATGTTTAAGTTTTTATCTTTTATCTTTTTATTAACTTTAGGGCTTATGCCATGTGCAGTTATGATAATTGTCCCTTTATTAATGCTATCAATCGCTTCTTCAAAGTTATCTTTGATAACAGTAATGTAATCTTCATAGTAGCTAACAACATTTCTGTTATGAACTAAATAACCTAACATATAAAATGGTTTTAAATCATCATTATCAATAACTTCATTAATCATCATCATTGCTCTTTGAACACCAGCACAAAATGAGTTGGGAGTTATCTCTATAGCCTTATTATTATCTTTATTATCTAAATTGTTATTTATTGACATATTATCACCATTATATTATTATTTATTACTTTTTAATATATCAGCTAGGACTCCTAAGAATTTAGATGTAGTGTGTCCCCAAATTTCTTTGAATACCGCATTAGTATAATCTGGCCAGTAAGGGGCATCTAAATCTCCTTTAGTCATTATACCAACAGGAAGAGCCCCTACCATTTGTCTTGAGAATGCTACATACAAGTCATGATAGTTATAACCTTCACCATACATTTGAGACGTACTGAATGGATTAAATCCAAGTGTCCACTCGATTTGTTTAGTAACAATATCAAGTGTGTAATCTTCAAAATGATCAACATTATTAACGATATCAAGTATTGATGATAAACCTTTAGTTTTACTTAAAGATGTAGCTAAGAATCCTCTACGGCTAAATGATATTGGAAGTTTTCTTAAATACCAGTTATCACCTAAATGGTCTCCTGACTCGATTTGTTTAGCTAAGTATTCAGTTAACTCTTCAACTGGTTTCTTTGGAGCAGTAAAATGCTCTAGGTTAATTTTATCTTTATTGTAAACTCCTCCAGGAAGAAGCTTATATGGATATGTATACTTAATGCTATCTATACAGTATTTAGCATATAGTTTTAAACATTTATCAATATCTGAATATAAATCTTTATCTAAAATATTATACTTTTTATGAAGTTCATAAACTCTAGATAAACCTACACATGGATATTCTTCATGTCCACGATGTTCATATGATAATATATACTTATGTTCAGTATCTTCATAGAAGAACCCTTTCATAGGATGAAGTGCATCTTTTTCTTGTGTTTTGATAACTTCTTTAGAATATGTTTTAATTAAGTCAATGTATTTACTATCTTTAGTTAATTCATATATATAACTTAAAGCTACTAAAGCAGCACCTAATGTTTGAGATGTAATCGGTTTACCCCATCTAACAGTATAGATGTTATTATCATATTCTCTAATTGCATGTTCTAAATCTTCAATAGCTAAACGCTTTAAGCTTTCTGAATACATTAAGTCTATTTCTTTAAAAATAATAGCACCTAATCCAAAAGAAATAGAAGATAAGAAGTTTTCAAATGCACCTTCTTCAGCTTGATTAGTTATAACAGTTTTATTATCTTCAGTTAAAACATTATCTCTCCAAATAGAGTATGTAATAGCTAAAGCTCTATATCCATCTTTAAATCTAGTTTGAATTAACCAGTCTAAACCAACTCGTGATTCTTCTAAAATTCTGTCTTTTAAATCTTCATCACTTACAGCACTTGCTAGTTCAAGAAGAGATGTGGCAATTTCAGCAGTACAGATTTCAAACTGTGAAACATCACCAGCATCATGCCAGCCTCCAAAGTTAGGTACTGTGGCTTTTGTAATAGGATGAATAGACTTGCAGTTAAGGTGGCATCTATTATGAACACCAGGAACGTGCTCCCCACATCTTAAACTTCTCAAGAAGTTCAAACTCTTAAGAATAGAAGAGTGGTAGCATTCATTACTAATTTCAAATTTATTAGATGTGATATCTCCACATTTAATATAGTACTCTCCAGGAACATCTAAATCACTAAAATCTAAAAGTAAAAATTTACCTAACTTAGATTCGACTTCTTTAGTTTTATATGTATAAATATTTTCACCAATAACATTAAATTCTTTTTCGTTACTAAAGCTAACAACAGCTTCCTTTATACCTTTCACCATATATCCGCTATGGCAATAAGCAATTCTATCCTCTAAATCCCAGCCTAAGTCATATAAAGGCTTATCATTATATGCAAAGATAGAATTAACATAAACTTCAATGTCAGGAAGAGCTGTACACTCACAGCCCATTAAAAATGGAGTGATAGAAAACAAACAAATATCATCACGAACAATATGAAGAGCATCCCATGATACAAACTGCCACTGATTAGGAATAATAATTGGAGCATGATTAGTATAATGCCCACTATTACCAGTCATAAAGTGAACATAAAAGTTTTGGTGGCCAGTAGCTTTAATATAAACATATGCACCAAAATAATTATACTTACTTAAATCTAAATGATCAAGTTCAAAACTAATAGTAGAAGATGGTCTTGGAAGAACATTCTCAATAGCAACATTAGTTTTCATACAAATAGAACTACTATTATTAAGAACAATGTTATCACTTAATAAAAGTTCACCTCTACCTTTTAAAGATACCTTATCTAATCCACCATTATATAAATAAAACTTATCTAAAATATTAGTATTACGCTTTGACTCAAAGGAGTCATTAAGATTAATAAGAACATCCTTTCTAGCATAATTACTTTTCTTAACAAGATACTTATAGTTCATATCAAACCTCCATAAATAATTTATACTATAATTATACTATAAAT
>CAZHQU010000093.1:0-7074 GCA_964534245.1 uncultured Coprobacillus sp. | reverse complement strand
CAGGACATGCTGACTTTTCTGGTGAAGTTGAAAGAATCATTAGGATGGTTGATGGTGTTGTTCTAGTAGTTGATGCTTATGAAGGCGTTATGCCTCAAACTAGATTTGTGTTAAAAGAAGCTTTAGATAATAACTTAATTCCAATCGTTGTTGTGAATAAGATTGATAAAGAATCAGCTAGACCATTAGAAGTAGTTGATGAAGTATTAGAACTTTTCATTGAACTTGGAGCAACAGATGAACAAATTGATTTCCCAGTTGTATATTGTAGTGCAACACACGGAACAAGTAGTTTATCTCCAGATCCAGCTGATCAACAAGAAACTATGAATCCAATTTTTGATTTAATTGTTGAACATATTCCAGCTCCTGCTGTATCAACTGAAGGTACTTTACAATTCCAAGGTGCATTACTTGACTATAATGATTATGTTGGTAGAATGGCAATTGGTAGAATTACTCGTGGTAAGATCAAATTAAATGAAATGGTTTCATGTATTAGAAGAGACGAATCAATTGTTCAATTTAGAATTCAAAAATTATATAGTTTCTTAGGCTTACATAAAAACGAAGTTGAAGAAGCAGTTGCTGGAGACATTGTAGCAGTTGCTGGTTTACCTGATATTTTCGTTGGTGAAACAATTTGTAATATTGGTTATGAAGAAGCACTTCCACCAATCAAAGTTAGTGAACCAACTGTAGAGATGTACTTCAGTACAAATGATTCACCATTTGCTGGAAAAGAAGGTAAATTTGTCACTTCAACAAAACTTGAAGACAGATTATTCCGTGAAACTCAAAGAGATGTAAGTTTAAAAGTTAAGAAAAATCCAGGTCATGATGAATGGACTGTTAGTGGAAGAGGAGAACTTCACTTAGGTATTTTAATTGAAAATATGAGACGTGAAGGTTATGAATTCCAAGTTGCTAAACCAAGACCAATTTTAAAGACTATTGATGAAGTAGTATATGAACCATATGAATATGTTCAAGTAGATGTACCATTAGAATACTCTGGTCCAGTAATTGAGCTTATGGGTCGTCGCGGTGGTAACTTAGAAACTATGGAAAATACTGAAACACAAACAAGACTAATATATAATATGCCTTCTAGAGGTTTAATTAGCTTATCAACAGATTTTATGACATGTACTAAAGGATTTGGTACACTATCTCATATTTTCTTAGATTATAGACCAATGGAAGCAAGTCCAATTGGAGCACGTAAATTAGGTGTATTAGTTGCCACAAACACTGGTAAGACTACCGCATATGGTATTGGTCAAATCGAAGACCGTGGAATCTTATTTGTAGAACCAAATCAAGATGTTTATGAAGGACAAATCGTTGGTGAATGCAATAAAGATGAAGACTTAGCAGTAAACGTAATCAAGAGTAAACAAATGACTAACCAAAGATCTGCTAATAAGGATACTACTGTAGTATTAAAGAGGCCTAAACAAATGAGTCTAGAAGCATGTCTTGAATACATCAATGATGATGAGTTAGTAGAAATTACTCCTCGTAACATTAGATTACGTAAAACTATCTTACAAACTGATGAACGTAAGAAGTTTGATAGTCGAAAAAAGAATAATAAATAAGATATAGAGATAAATAATATCTAGAATCTAGATATATAAGATATAGAAAATTATGGAAATTGTAGTAGTTAGTGATACACACAGAAGTATAGGTTTTATTGAAACTCTAGTTAATAGACATCCTAATGCAAAACTTTACTTACATGCAGGGGATAGTGAATTACAAGCTTTTGAGATAGAACCATTCTTAAGTGTTAAAGGAAATTGTGATTATTATATTACTAATCCAATTAGATTAGTAGAAATTAAAGATATAAAAATATTAATGTTTCATGGCGATCGTTTTATGCTCGATTTAGATATGTTAGTTAACTATGCAAATAATTATGAAGCAAAGATAATTATTCATGGACATACACATATTCCATATTACAATTATGTTGATGGAGTACATATATTGTGTCCTGGTAGCATAGCTTATCCTAGAGTTTCAAAAGCTACATATGCTCTTATTACAATTGATGACTTAACTAAAAATATAAAGGTGGAGATATTAAATTATGCAAATAGATAATAAAAAAGTAGATTTATTTTATGATTTGATTGATAAAGCTTGTATGATATATTATAATGATATAAAGAAAGATTATCTTGAAGCTTTTATATCTTTCACAAGTGCTTTGATTAATGGTTTAGATGATTCTAGATTATCTCAAAAAGCAGTTAACAAGTTAGAGAAAATAATTGAACAAATTGAAAAAGAAAACTTTCTAAATGAAGAAGTAAGACTTGCTGTTGAATTAATATTAATTAAAGGATATAAACATAGAAATCTATTATTAGATTTCCTTACTCCAGATGCTGTAAATTATATATTCTCATACATTGTAAATTCAATTATCGATAATAACGAAGATTATAAAGAAAACATGGAAGTGATTGTAATGGATACAGTTATGGGTGCTGGGAATATGCTTAACACAATAATTAACAATGGAGCATTACTAAATAGTGACGTTGAAATTGCTGGAGTGGGAATTGAGCATGATGAATTACTTGCTAATCTAGCTAAGGCTTTAGCAGATATAATGGATAATGATGTGATTATTAATGTTGGAGATGCTAAGAATAAGATTAATGCATTAGCTGATATTATAGTTGGTGACTTTGGTGAAACTAAAGATGTATATGATATTATTCTTGCTCGACTTGATAATATATTAAATAAAGGCTATTTTGCTTACATGGTTAATAATGATTTCTTCGCTAAAGCTAGTGATGAATTCAAACAAACACTAATGAAGGAAGCTACACTAATGGGATTAATCGTTCTCCCAACAAATTTTGTGAAAGCTGGTCATGTAGGTAAGTCAATAATAGTTGGTAAAAAAGAATTGCTTAAGGATTATCAAATGTCAGTTATTTCAATTGATGAAAACTTAAGTGATATGAATTTGGTTGCAAAAAAAATAAATAAAATGTTTGAATAAATGGAGGATAAAAAAATGCAAAAAATTATGGCTGTTAATGCTGGAAGCTCATCATTAAAGTTTCAACTTTTAGAAATGCCAGCTGAAAATTTAATCGTTAGTGGATTAGTGGAAAACATTGGACCTACTGAAATGGGTCATGTAACGTTCAAGGTTGATGGCGAAAAAATCATTGATAGAGATGAAAAAGTTATTGATCATGAAGTAGCAGTTAAAATCGTTTTAGATGGTTTATTAGAAAAGAAGTTAATTAAGAGCTTTGATGAAATTACTGGTGTAGGTCACAGAGTAGTGCAAGGTGGAGCATATTTCTCAGATTCTTGCTTAGTTGATGAAGATGTTTTAGCAAAAATTGAAGAATTAATTCCATTAGCACCTTTACATAATGGACCACATTTAGTTGGTATTCGTGCTTTCCAAAGCGTATTAAAAGATGTTCCTAATGTTGTTGTGTTTGATACATCATTCCACCAAACAATGCCTGAAACATCTTACTTATATGGTGTTCCATATGAATGGTTAACTCAATACAAAGTTCGTAAATATGGTGCTCATGGTACAAGTCATAAGTACGTAGCTAATGAATGTGCTAAATTCTTAGGTAAGAATGTTGAAGATTTAAAAATCGTTACTTGTCATTTAGGTAATGGGGCTTCTTTAACAGCTGTTAAAGATGGTAAATGCTTAGACACAACAATGGGCTTAACACCACTTGATGGATTCCCAATGGGAACTAGATCTGGTACATTAGACCCAACTGTTATTCAATATATGAACAAACAAACTGGCATGAACATTGATGAAATCATCAACGCATTAAACAAAAAATCTGGTTACTTAGGAATCAGTGGTGTTTCTAATGACTCAAGAAAAATTGAAGCTAAATTAAATGTTCCAGAAGATGCAAGCGAAGAAGAAAAAGAAATTTCTCGCCGTTGTCATTTAGCATTTGATGTACAATACAAACGTATTGCTGACTACATCGGTAGCTTCTATGTATTAATGGGAGGAATCGATGCAATCGTATTTACTGCTGGTATTGGTGAAAACAGTGATTACTGTAGAGAAAAAATCTGTGAAAGATTAGCAGTATTAGGCGTTGAATTAGACAAATCTGTTAACGATGGCTTAAGAGGAAAAGAAGCTTTAATCTCTTCAGAAAACTCTAAGATTAAAGTTTGTGTTATCCCAACAAATGAAGAATTAGTTATCGCTAGAGACGTTGTTAGATTAACAAAATAATATATAAGATAAACATAAGATGAAGTAACTTGCTTCATCTTTTTATTTATGATATAATGTGTTATATAATTTATAATACTGTATAGATATAATACTGTATAGATATATAGAAAGGATTAACTATGAAAATAAAGAAAAATAGTGTATTATTATTTCAAGGTGACTCAGTTACAGATTGTCATCGAAATAGAGAAAATGATTTAGAATTAGGTGAATCATTTGTTCCAATGGTTGCTTCTGAATTAAATAAATATAATGTGAAAGTTATAAATAGAGCAATAGCTGGTAATAAAGTTAATGATTTATTAGATAGATTTGATAAAGATTTTAAAGATGTTAATCCTGATTCATTGGTATTGCTTATTGGTGTTAATGATACATGGCATAACTATCCTAATAGTAAAACTGATGATGTGTTTGAAAATGAATATGATTTACTTTTATCAAAAATTAAAAATGAGATGAATTGTAATGTATTATTAATGGAACCTTTTATTATGGGTTATAAGGAAGAATACACAGTGATGCGTAAAGATTTATTAGGGAAAATTGAAGTAATTAGAAGACTTTGTAAGAAGTATGGTCATGAGTATATAACTTTTGAGGGGGATTTTGCTGAAGCGTTAGTAAGTGCTGATGAAGAGCTTTATTCAAAAGAAGGCATTCATCCTTGTGAGTTAGGATATAAACTTATGGCAAAGAAAATTTTATCAAAATTTGATATTATTGATTAATTATTAGCTTAGGAGAAAAAAATGAAACCTGATTATGTTGCAAGAAAAAGCATCGCTAAAAGTATAAATGTATTTTTGATTATTGGTAGTATATTAATTGTACCATTATTTGTCCAAATTGCTAAAGTTTTAAAAGTTATTAGTGATAAAACAGAATTCTATGGATTAAAAATAGTGCGTACAAAAGGATTATTAAATAAAGATAAAAGGCAAACAGAATTAACTGGTAGTTTTAAGGTAAAAGTAACTCAGAATAAACTTGGTGAAATCTTCAATTATGGTGATGTATATGTTGAAGGTCATGAAAAATGGAAATTCACTTTAGTAGGTGTTAAGAACCCGTATGCATTAAAGGATTATTTGGAAAATGTAAAAACGAAAGGAAAATTTAAATTATAATTAGGACGCTCTTAGCGTTCTTTTTTGTTTTGCTATAATGTATTAACTAAAATATGTTATTTGATATAAAGCAAAAAAACCAATTTCTACTTAATATATATGTAGGAGGTAATTATGAGAAAATTAATTTTTATATTTATTTTATTTGTTACTTGTTTCACATTTGTAAATTTAAGTATTGTATTAAAAGGTTATACTAAGGATGAATTATCTGAATCACAAATATTTGAAAAGAATATTGAACATCTTGATTTAGGATATAATTATTATTTAAAAGATATAGAATTCTTTGGTGAATCTTTTGTTGTATTTGGTTATTGTTATATAGAAAAATCTGATGAAAGTGTGTATTATCCGTATGTAGCACATTATAAAAACGATAAACTTATATGGTATAAGGTAGAAACAAAGATAGAAAATGGGTTATTTTCATCATGTATTTTCGTTAATAATAAAATATATTTATGTGGGGAATATGGAGAGTACAAAAAAGGATCGATAATCTACTCTTATGCATTAGATGGAACACTTTACAATAATAAGATTTATAATGGAAATAGAGATTTAAGTTTTAAAAAATTATATGTAGTTAATAACATTATTTATGTTGTTGGGGAGACTAATTCTGGTGATATCCTATATAAGAAAAGTGCTTTTATGGAGTCTTTTATCTATGAATTTAATAACAATTTAGAAATTGTTGATGCTACATATTTTGGGAATTATGGTAATAATGAGTATGTTGATTCTGTTTTATTAAATAATGAAATTGTATTTATAATCAAACTTCAAGGTGATGGATATTTTGAATATAATCAAAATAAACCTTATATAATTTTATCTGGAAGTTTGAGAATGGAACTTTCTATCTATGAAAAACTTGAATTAGGGGGTAGATTATCTCTTAGAACAGATGGAAAGAATTTATATGTGTTGGAATTTGATGGAGTGAAAAATTCAATATTTTGTTATGAATATGATAAAGTGTTAAACTATAAGTCAGTCTCATTGCTAAAATCTATGCCTAGTGAAAACTATATTTTTTACTATGATTTGGAGTTTGATCTAGAAACAAAAGATAAAGTAATAGTAGGAACATATAGAGATAAAGACAAAGTCGTTAATGAATATACAATTAAAAATGCGAAAAATGAAATAAAATCTGATTTTAAATGTTATACAAATACTGAAAAAAGTATACATAAAACTAGGTTATATAAAGGATTTATTTATGATGTTGGTGTGATAATAGGTAGTAATTATAATAGTGTTTTACTAACTAAAAGAGCTCAAATAATTATGAAAAACGAAGATTTATATGTTAATGGTGAGCTTGCTGAAAAAGAGAATTTATCCTTAGATATAGCTAAATATGGATACTATGATCTAGAAGTTATATATACTTTTAATGGAGAAAAGTTTGCAATAAGTGGTAAATACTTAGTACCTTTAATTATTAATATTGAGAAAAATAGTAAATATAATAAGGGACTTGTTCTGAAATTTAACGGTATAGGAAAGCTTAATGGAGAACTTATCGAAAGTGGAAAAATTGTAAATGAAGTAGGAAATTATGTCTTAGAAATATATGGTGAAGAAGTAATTAGTTACTATATATATGATATTGTAGAACCAATGGGATATTTAGAGCAAATAATGGAGGGT
>CAZHQU010000092.1:0-7170 GCA_964534245.1 uncultured Coprobacillus sp. | reverse complement strand
TGATTAGTATGATATAATTTGATAGTATAAAAATTAAAAAGAGGCATTTATGAATGATAAATTAAAACAATCAAGTATAAATCAAACAGATTATAAAGTAGATAAAAGTAAAGAAATAATATATCTAATCACCACATCAGTGGGAGAAAGTATTTCTGAATCAGTTGGGATATCTTGGCATTGCAAGTATAGTGGTTCATATTTACTTTATAAAGAAGAAGATAATAGTGAATTCATTAAAGTAAATCCAAGTGAAGTATACTGGAACATTGAAGAAAGTTATATGGATGATTCCTATCAAAATAAAAGATATGTGTGTAATGTTAGTTTAAATAACTTAGAATCTAATAGAAAATATATTTATAAAGTCATTTGTGATGATATAGCATCATATAAAATGAGTTTTAAAACTGCAGATGCTTCTGCATTAAGATATAGTTTTTATCATTTGTTGATTTTCAGCATAGCCACAATAAAATAACATTAGATTTATTGAGAGCATTTATTAAAAACAATCCTGAAGCTAATTTAATAACTTGTAGTGGAGATATAACTGATGAAGGTTATTGTGAGAGTTCTCATAGATATTTATTTGATAGCAATGTGTTTTTTAATTCAGTCCTAGCTTTTGGGGCAGGAGATCATGAGTACTGGGGAAGTGATAAGAGCCCTATTAAAATGTTAAATAAACCATATTCATTTAATAAGTTATTTAATAATCCAAAGAATGGTTGTTTAGACTATTTGAATACAACATATTATTTTAAGTATAATTCTATTTTGTTTGCATTTTTAGATTGTGGGGACTCAAATGTGAGTAGTTCAAATGAGATGTTTTCTAAACAAGCTAGTTGGCTTGATAATGTTTTATATTATACAAAAGATTATGACTTTATCGTTATTTGTATGCATAAGTCATTATATGGTGATCCCAAGCAAGATAGAGGAGTAAGAAAGTTTGCTAATGTCTTTACTAGTATATTTGATAAGCATAAAGTTGATTTAGTGATTTCTGGTCATGATCATGAATACTCAAGAACAAAACCAATTATAAATGGAAAATTCAGTAAATCAGGAACAATATATTTAGATCTTGGAAGTAGTGGTTCTAAAGTAAGAACAACTGGAGAAAGTATTAAAACTA
Organism: uncultured Coprobacillus sp.; assembly: GCA_964534245.1. Classification (GTDB taxonomy): domain Bacteria; phylum Bacillota_I; class Bacilli_A; order ML615J-28; family CAG-698; genus CAG-698. The sequence continues at coordinate 6,026 of CAZHQU010000092.1, read as the reverse complement.
GTGATTTATATGATAAGTATATTGACATTAAAGAAAATAAATATGCACTTGGCATTATAGGAACTATTGATAAGGGAGAATTAGTAGTTGATATTCGAAATCAAGATTACGAAATGGTTGATTGTGTTAATATTTTTAAAAAGATTAGATAAAGATTTGAAAAAATGGAAGATATATGGTAATATAATGTATACAAGGAGAAGAAGTATGAGTAAATTAAGAAAAATCTTATTTTTATTATTCTTAGTATTACTTCCATGTGTTTTTGCTTGTCAAAATCCTAGTGATACTAAATTAGAAGAAGTAACATTTTCTAATATGGTTACTTCAATGACAAAAGGTGATACATTAGAAGTTGCATATTCAAAACAAGAAAATGTATCAGCTATTTTTGTTAGTTCTGATTCTAATGTAGCAACAGTTGAAGATAATGTAGTTACTGCTGTAGGTGTAGGTAGTTTCACTTTAACTGGAACATTTACATTAGGTGAAGAATCAAAGAAATATGAATTTACTATTGAGGTAAAAGAAGAAGTTGTTGAAAAGACATCGGCTATTAACTATGAATTAGATGGTGGTGTAAATCCACAAGATGCACCTGCTGAATACAAAGAAGGTGAAGAATTAGTTTTACCTATTCCAACAAAAGAAAGATTTGAATTCTTAGGCTGGAGTTTAGAAGAAGGTTCTACAGATTATGTTACTAGTATTAGTGCTAGTCAAACAGGAGATGTAACAGTATACGCTAACTGGAAAGAAAATGAAAAACAAGAAGATAAAGTTTCAAAAATTAATTATGAATTAGATGGTGGTGTTAATCCACAAGATGCACCAGCTGAATATAAAGAAGGTGAAGGAGTAACTCTTCCTAACCCTACAAAAGAAGGATTTGAATTCTTAGGCTGGAGTTTAGAAAAAGGTTCTACATCATATGTTACTGAAATTAGTAATACTCAAACTGGTGATGTAACAGTATACGCTAACTGGAAAGAAAATGAAAAACAAGAAGATAAAGTTTCAAAAATTAATTATGAATTAGATGGTGGTGTTAATCCACAAGATGCGCCAACTGAATATAAAGAAGGTGAAGGCGCAAATCTTCCTACTCCAACAAAAGAAGGATTTGAATTCTTAGGCTGGAGTTTAGAAGAAGGTTCTGCATCTTATGTTACTAGTATTACTGCTAGTCAAACAGGAGATGTAACAGTTTATGCTAACTGGGAGAAAAAAGATACTCCAGTAATTGGAACATCATTTACAATTAATTATGAATTAAATGGTGGTTCATGGGAATGGACAGCTGGAAAAGTAACAAATGCAGCAGGTGGAATTGATTCAGTATCTAATTTACCAGAAATATTTATGGCTGATTTCTATGCATACTTATTTGAAAATGATTTATTAAAATCATCTAAAGTTAACACAAAACTTCAAGTGTCTAACTGGGCTGGATTCAGTGCTAAATATGGTGACCCAGTTGCATGGTATAATGCTACATCAACTGGTGGATATAGTGCTGCCGATGGTTATAGTGAATTATTCTTTGATAGTGTTAATGGTTATGAAGCTGTAGGTGGTTTCTTAGGAACAAGTCCATATAAAGAAAAATATGCAAATGTTACTAAACATGCCATCCAATTAACACTAGCTAGATATACAATTGAAACATCATCAACACAATTTAAAGGTGCTTTAGGATTCGTTCTTGATGGATATTTCTATGGTACTCAAGGTTTATTAGCCGCAAGTAAAGCAAATGCTGATACATTTAATGCATTACGAGCTACTATTCCAACTCCAACAGTTGGTTATGAAGGAAGTAATTCATCTACAAATGATTATGTTGTTTCAACTGGTAAAGTTGGTACAGATGTTGAGTTAGGTGCTCCAGTTAAAGAAGGACATATGTTCTTAGGTTGGTTTACTAACCCAGAATTTACTGGTGAAAAAGTTACAGCCGTTTCAAGCGAATGCACATTATATGCTTCATGGTATAATTTAAATGGCGCTGCTCCAACTTATAAAATAAATTATGTTTTAAATGGTGGAACTAATTCAAGTGATGCTCCAACTGAATTTGCATTTGGTGAAGGGGCAGTATTAACTAAACCTACTAAATCAGGATATACATTTGTTGGCTGGTCAACAGATTCAGAAGGAGAAAATTTAATTAATGAAATTTCTAAGTTAACTAATTCTGATGTTACAGTTTATGCTAACTGGGTAGAAGGTGAAGATAAAGTATATACAATTACTTATGTTTATACAGATGGTAAACTTCCTACAAAGAAACCTAATGATGTAAATGAAGTTATTGAATATGTTTTAACTTCTTATTATAACTGGTTAAAACCAAATGAAAGTTATGAAACTTTTAAAACAAAAGTAACAACTGATTGGAAAACAAATCAAAATCAAAATACATATAAATTCTACAAACAAGGTGGAAAAGATCAAATTGATGCTAACTATTTCGTAAATGCTCCAGAAAACTTTGATGAATGGAATGCATGGTTTACAGTATTTGATGCGCAAGTATCAGCTGCAAATGGTGCCCAAAATGCATGGAATAGTTATGTTGGTATTTTAAGACTTGGTCAATGGTTAGCTAATACTCCTCCAACAACTTGGAAAGCTGCTATGGACCAAGCATTAATAGATGCAACACAAATCAAGATTCCTTTAGTTACTGAATATAAACTTGGTGATGAATTTGAATTATTAAAATTAACTATTGACGATGGTCGTGAATTCCTAGGTTGGTATGATCAAAATGGAAATAAAGTTGAAAAAATTAATACAAATACACAAGGTGATTTAGTATTAACAGCAAAATGGACTGAATCAATTCCTGTTGAATCATTTATAGTAAATAATCAAATTACTAAGTTATTAAAACTTTCTGAACATCAATTGAAATGGACAATTGGTCCAAGTAATGCAACATTTAAGAAAGTAACATTTGCTTCATCTAACACAAAAGTGTTAACAGTTTCTGAAACAGGTTTAATTAAAGCAGTAAGTACAGGTACAGCAAAAGTATTAATTACTGTTCATGGAAATACATCATTAAATATGGAACTTGAAATTGAAGTATATGTAGATCCTCATATTCAAGGTGAATTCAAAGAAGAATCATATGTTGAAGTTGAAGATGATATCGAATTAGGTGCAATTTTAGTAGGTGGAACTTCTCAACTAGTTTGGACATCTAAAACTCCTGAAATCGCAACAGTTAATAGTGATGGTGTTGTTACTGGTGTTAAAGAAGGCTTAGCCGAAATCGTTGTTTCTTGTGCTGATAACGCAAATATCTCATTTACATTCTATGTAACAGTTGTTGAAGCAAATGCTTCTGGAGTATTAAAGTTATTATTAGAAAGTAATAATAAAGAAATCTTTACAAAAGAACACTTATTAATCGGTATTAAGATTGGTTCTGATGGTGCATATTATTCAGATATCGTTGGAAGTGTATCTAAATTATTATTTGAAGATTACAAAGTATACGATGATTACTATTTGAGTAATCCTACTAATAAAACTACATTAACAAGCGGAATCGAATTTATTACTGTTCACTATGCAGCTGATATGCCTTACTCTGCTTCAGCAATGTATAATGGTGGTAAAAACTTAGCATCATATAATAAATCATGTAATACAAATGGAACTCAAGTTTCATGGCATTATAGTGTTGGTAATGATGGCATTTGGGCATCTCAAAATGAAGCATATGGTGCATGGCATGCTGGTGCAAGTAAGACAATGACATGGACTGATAGTGGATTAACAACTGGTCAAGTTGGAGATGATTTATATACTACAGATGTAACTTTAGGAAGTGATGGTTACTTCTATATTAAAGGTATTAAAACTAATATTAAGAATACATCATCAGGTACTAAACTAAATGGTATGGGTCTTGGTGTTAAAGTTGAAGGTACTAAAGTATTATTAGGAGGACATTACTATAATACAAGTTATGGTTATATCTCTTCTACTGGTGGAAATAACAATTCAATTGGTATGGAAACATCTGTAAGAGAAGGATCTGACTTATGGTTAACATGGCAATACACTGCTCAACTTTGCGCAAAACTTCTTATTAAATATAACTTACCACTTAATAGATTAGTAGGTCATCATTTCTTCTCAGGTAAATGGTGTCCTCAACCAATGTTAGAAAATGATTTAGAAATTTGGTATGAATTTGTTGAACTAGCAAGACAACAAATGGAATACTATAAAAACTATAGTCAATATTCATTATCGTTTGATTCTTCAAGTGAATACTTAAAAGATAATGGTAGAGTAAGTAAATTACCAAATTATGACGAATGTGTAACTTATACTGTAACATATACAGATGGAAGTACTACTAAATCAGTTACTCTATCTTCAATTCTTCCAGGTTTACTTGGATAATACTATTAATAAAAATTATAAAAATGAATGGGCACTTGTTGCCCATTTTTCAATATTACCCTTAAAAACTTTATTGAAAGAGGGGAAGTTTTAAAAATTATATCGTATTTAAAAATTGGTGACAAAATTGGTGACAAAATTGGTGACAAATAAATCAAAATATGATATACTATATATGAGGTGAAAAAATGTTTAAAAGAGAAAATGAAAAAGTGGAATTTAAAAAAAGTACTGGAGAGGCATCGGACGCTATGAAATCTGTTTCAGGAATGTTGAATAAATTCGGCTCTGGAGAAATATATTTTGGTGTAAAAAACGATGGTACAGTAATAAAAAATATTATAACAGATTCTTCTTTGAGAGATGTGTCACGTGCTGTATATGAAAGTATTGAACCTAAAATTTTTCCTTTTGTTGAAGTTGTAAAAATAGAAGGTATTGAAGTTGTAAAGTTATCTTTTCAAGGAAATAATCAACCATATTCATCAAAAGGAGTTTATTATATAAGAGTATCTGATGAAAATAGATCTATGACGCAAAAAGAATTGTTAACAATGTTTCAAAATAAACATTACGAAGATGAGTGGGAGAGAGATTTAACTAAATATACAGTAAATGACATCGATGATGAAACCTTAGAGAACTTTTATAACCATGCTGTAAAAGCTAATAGGTTAGAGATGGATGTGTATAATAAAAAGAATTTACTTATTATGTTAGGTTTATTAGAAGGAGAAAGATTAAATAATGCAGGTTATTATTTGTTTGGAAAAAACTGTAATTTAGAACTAAAAATGGCAGTGTATGCAACAAAAGAAAAAATTAATTTCATTGACTTAAAAATTGAAAGAAATAATATTTATAATTTAGTAAGTGAAGGAATAAAATACATTTATAAAAATATTAATTGGAATGTAGTGATTGGTAATAGAAAAAGAACAGAAGTACCTGAAATACCAGAAAAAGCGATTCGTGAAATTGTAGTAAATAGTTTTGCACACGCAAAATATGGGCATGGTTTTTTGAATGAGATAAATATTTTTCCAAATGAAATTGAAATATATAATCAAGGATCTTTCCCAGAAAATTATATACCAAAAGATTTTATAGAAAAGAAAATTTCTTCAATGAAAAGAAATCCTTTAATATTAGATGTATTATTTAGAAGTAAAGATGTGGAAAAATCTGGCACAGGGTTATCAAGAGTTAATGATTTATGTAAAAAAGAAAAAATAGATTGGGCTTTTGAAAAAATAAATAATGGGTTTAAATTTATTTTTAAAAGAAAAATGATTGAAAAAAATAACTCAGTAGATGGTACAGTTCATTTTAATTTAACAAAAGATGAAGAAATAATATTAAAACTTATTAAAAATAATCCAAAAATAAAAATTGATGATATAGCAAAAAGTATAAATTTTTCAAGTAGAACTATCCAAAGAATTGTAAAAAAAATGACTTCATTGGGAATAATTGAAAGAATAGGAACTAAATCAGGATTTTGGAAAATAATTGAATAAAGTATAATTGTAGATAGTCCACAACATATATTTTTATTGATAAATCATTTAAAAATACTAACGAATGTTATATTATAT
>CAZHQU010000091.1:0-7224 GCA_964534245.1 uncultured Coprobacillus sp. | reverse complement strand
TAAAAATGATAACATTTATATAATAAAGTTAATTCTTAACTTTATTATACGAATATAATGTAAAGCAATTTTAAATGATAGGAGAAAAACTATGGAAAAGAAATATGATGTAATAGTAGTTGGTGCTGGTCCTACAGGTATATATGCTTGTTATGAACTAATGAGAAAGAGTCCAGATCTAAAGGTTTTATTAGTAGATAAAGGACATGATATTAAAGATCGTAGATGTCCTATTCTTGAGAAGAAAATCAAGCAATGTCCAAAAGGTCCTGATGGGCATATCGGATGTTTCCCTGCTTGTTCAATGACAAGTGGATTTGGTGGATGTGGAGCATACTCAGATGGTAAATTCAATATCACTAATGAATTTGGTGGATGGATGAGTGAATACATTGAGGATGAACAAGTGCTAGATTTAATTAATTATGTTGATGAAATTAATCTAGAACATGGTGCTCCAAAAGATATTACTGATCCAACAACTCCTGAAGTTTATGAAATTGAACGTAAAGGTATTAGTGTAGGGTTAAAATTATTAAAGAGTAGAGTTAGACATTTAGGTACAGAAATCAACTTAAAAGTTTTAACAAGTATTAACGAAAAATTAAAAGAAAAAATTGATTGTTCATTCAAAACGCCTGTTGATTCATTAATTATCGAAAATAATGAAGTAAAAGGAATTGTGTTTGAAAATGGTGAAGAAGTTCGTGCTGATTACGTTTTATTAGGCGTAGGTAGAGGCGGTGCTGAATGGCTTCATAGAACATTAGATAAATACGGAATTAAGTTTAAAAACAATCGTGTTGATGTTGGTGTTAGAGTTGAAACTAATGATATTATCATGGATCAAATTAATAGACATTTATATGAAGGTAAATTCATCTTCAATACAAGTGTAGGTACTACAGTTAGAACATTCTGTTCTAATCCAAGTGGACATGTTGTTGTTGAAAATCATGAAGGGATTATGGTATGTAATGGTCATGCATATCATGACTTAAAATTCGGATCAAAGAATACAAACTTTGCATTACTTGTTTCTCATGAATTTGAAGATCCATTTAATGATCCAAACGAATATGCAACTTCAATTGCTCACTTAGCAAATAAGTTATCTAATGGTGGCGTTATTGTTCAAAAATATGGAGATATCTTAAAGGGTCGTAGATCTACTAAGAAGAGAATTGATGAAGGTTTTGTTAAACCTACATTAAAAGAAGCTGTTCCTGGCGACTTAGGTTTAATTCTACCATATAATACAATGAAATCATTAATTGAAATGATGGAAGCGTTAGACCATGTAACTCCTGGTATTGCAACAGACCATACATTATTCTATGGAGTAGAAGCTAAATTCTATTCAGATAGAGTAGATGTAGATGATAAATTTGAAACATCAATTAAAAACTTATTTGTTGGGGGAGATGGAGCAGGTATCACTAGAGGCTTAGCACAAGCTGGTGCAAATGGTGTAGCAGTTGCTAGAACAATCATTGAAAGAGTGAATAATAAATAATATAAATATATATAATTTTGCAAATTAAACTAGATTTTTTCAAAAATCTAGTTTTTTTACTTGCATTATATTATTAATAGTTGTATAATATATGAAAACAAATGAACAAGGTGAGTGAACATGTATACAAGTACTAGAAGTAAAATGAACGTAAACGCAAGTAATGCGATAATTGATGGAATTGCTCCAGATGGAGGATTATTCGTAAAAGAATTAAATAATAAATTTTCATATGAAGATTTGTTGAAATTATCAAAATTAAGTTATAAAGAATTAGCATTTGAAATAATGAAACTTTTCTTTAATGATTTCAAAGAAGAAGATTTAAAGTCATTAATTGAAAAAGCATATATAAATACTTTTGATATTGAAAACTTAGTAGAAGTTAAATCATTTGATGGTTTTTCATTCTTAGAGTTATATCATGGAAGAACATTGGCATTTAAAGATGTAGCATTATCGATTCTTCCACATTTATTAGATCAAAGCAAGAAGATTAATAATATTAAGGAAAATACTATTATCCTTACAGCAACATCAGGCGATACTGGTAGCGCTGCATTATGTGGATTTAACGAAGGTGATAGCACAAAAATGATAGTGCTATATCCTACACAAGGAGTAAGTAAAATCCAAGAAAAACAAATGTTATCATTTTCTAGTGACAAACAAAAAGTTATCGCAATTAATGGTAACTTTGATGATGCTCAAAGATTAGTTAAGAAAGCATTTAATGATGAGAAAAACAAAGAGTATAATCTATCTTCAGCAAACTCTATTAACATAGGTAGATTAGTTCCTCAAATTGTATATTATTTCTATTCATATTTCCAAGAAAATAAAGATTGTAAAGAAAAAGTTAACTTTGTTGTACCAACAGGAAACTTTGGAAATATTTTAGCAGGATATATTGCTAAAAAGCTAGGGCTTCCAGTTAATAAATTAATTTGTGCTTCAAACAGTAACAATGTTCTTTATGATTTCTTTAGAACAAAAGTATATGATAGAAATAGAGAGTTTTATAAAACTATCTCTCCATCAATGGATATTCTAGTTTCTTCTAATTTAGAAAGATTATTATATCATGTATCAAATAATGAAAACGAAGTTAAAGAAATGATGGAAAGTTTAAATAAGACAGGTAAATACGAAACAAGTTTGGAATTTAATGACTTCTATTCTGAATATGTTGATATTAATAATACATATATTGGAATAAAAGAAGTATATGATAAATATAGTTACTTAATTGATCCACACACTGCTGTTGGATATATGGCATATAAGAATTATGTTAAAGAAACAAAAGATAATACAAAAACTATAATTGCTTCTACTGCTCATCCATTTAAGTTCCCTGAAGCGATATGCAAAGCATTAGGTGTTGAATTTAATGGTGAATTTGAAGCAATAGAAGAGTTAAGCGAAAAATGTAATGTGAAATGTCCAGAAATGTTTAAAAAACTTAAACAAGAATATAAAAAGACTGTTTGGGAAAAAGAAGATGCATATGATAATTTATGTGACTTGATAAAGGTGCTTGCTAATGATTAAGATTAAAGTTCCAGCAACAAGCGCAAACATTGGCCCAGGATTTGATTGCTTGGGATTAGCACTAAACTTATACAATGAGTTTACATTTGTAAAGAGTAGTGAATTTATGTTTGAGAATATGCCAAAGGCATACTCTAACGTAAACAATCTAGTTGTCCAAAGCTCATTAAAAGCATATGAATATCTAAACATTGAACCGATTTGTTATAAAATGTCTACAATCGATAATGTTCCAGTAGCAAGGGGATTAGGAAGTAGCGCAACATGTATCGTTGCTGGAATAATGGCTGCTTCATATTTTGCTGGAAAAGAATTAACAAAAGATGAAATAATAAATATTGGTACTGAGATAGAAGGTCATCCAGATAACGTCGCACCTGCAGTTTTAGGTAACTTAGTAAGTGGAGTAAATGGTAAGAATGTTTTATATAATAAATATGAAATATCAGAAGATTTAATCTTTACTGTTGTAATTCCTAATTTTAAAGTGAAGACTCAAGATGCACGTGGAGTGTTGCCAAAAGAACTATCGTACAAGGATGTAATTTATAGTATGTCAAGAGCTATAAACATTCCAAAATGTTTAGAAACAGGAAATATAGAGATGTTATATAGTATGCTTGATGATAAACTACATCAACCATATAGATTCAAACTAATTACTGGTTCTGATAGATACCAAGAGTATTCAAAAGAAAAAGGGATTCCATTTTGTATAAGTGGAAGTGGTTCGACATTATTATTTATTTCAAAGAATTCAATCAAAGAAGAGTTAATAAAAATAAATAAGGATTATAGAGTTTTAGAACTAAAAATAGATAAGGAAGGTCCAACGATAGATGAAAAGTGATTTTCTAGTAGTACATAAAAGTATTGTCCCAGAAAACTTTGTTGCGGTAATCGAAACAAGAAAGTTGATTGAATTCAAGAAAGTTAACATAAGTGAAGCATGCAAGATGATGGGTATAAGTAGAGGTACATATTATAAATATAAGGATTATGTATTCTCTCCATCAAGTGATTTTGGTAAGAAAGCAATTATGTCATTTTTCTTAGATAATCAAAAGGGAGTACTATCAAACTTATTAAACTATATAGCAAATAGTAATGGTAACATACTTGCAATAAATCAAGAAACACCAATAAATGATATGGCTTATGTCACAATAACAATTGATGTAATAGAAATGCAAGACTTTGTTAATGAATTTATAGAAAAAGTAAAAAAACTTAAAGGAATAAAGAGTGTAAAATTAATTGCTATAGAATAGTAAAATATTAATTTATATACTTATTTTATAGTATAAATAAATAAGGAGACTAACATGAAAGTTGCAATATTAGGGTTAGGTACAGTAGGATTTGGTGTATACGATATAATCGCAAAATCTATGTGCTTAAGTGATATAGAAGTTAAATATATATTAGATAAAGATAGTAGTAAACAAGAACTAGTTACTTCAAAAGTAACATCTTCAATAGATGAAATCTTAAACGATATAGAAGTAGAAGTAGTAATCGAATGCATGGGTGCAAAAGATTTCTCTTATAAATGCATTAAAAGTGCATTGCTAGCATCTAAGAGCGTTGTAACGGCAAACAAAGAAGTAATTGCTGAACATATAAAGGAATTAACTGAAATTAAGAATGAAAAGAATGTATCACTTTATTATGAAGCAAGTGTAGGTGGAGGCATCCCAATCATTAAGCCACTACATAACGCAGTATTAGTAAATGAAGTATCAGAAATAAAAGGTATTTTAAATGGTACTACAAATTATATTCTAACTAAAATGAGCAAAGAAGGAATGACTTTTGAAGAAGCATTAAAACTAGCTCAAATTAATGGCTTTGCTGAAGCAGATCCAACCGCAGACTTAGAAGGCTTAGATATGGTTAGAAAAATAGCAATACTTTCAAGTATTGGTTACAAAACTGAAATCAATCCTGAAATGGTATCACATTTTGGTATTTCTAATTTAAGTGATAAAGATATAAAATTTGCTGAGATGAGCAACTGTGTAATTAAACTAATTGCTAGTTCAAAAGTTATTGATAATAATGTTGAACTAAAAATCGAACCAGTGTTTGTTGATAAAGGATCAATGATTGCATCAGTTAATTATGAATTTAATGTAATTGAAGTAAAAACAAACATTAATGATAAATTAACATTTATGGGCAAAGGTGCAGGTAGATATCCTACAGCAAATGCAATGGTAAATGATTTAATTATGATTAAACATAATGATAAGAATTATGGCTTTGTTGAAGAAAGTAAGAAAGAATACAAAGACTTAGAAGAAAAATATAGTTACTATATTAGACTAAAAGATAATTGTGAAGTTTGTCCTTGTTTAGTGAAAGAACAAGATGGAAATCAATTAATCACAAAAGAAATTGAGAAATCTGAATTAAATAAATTATTAGATAAAGTTTGCTTTTATGCAAGAATAGGAGAATAACATGAAAAAATATAATGTTGCTGTTGTAGGAGCTACAGGTGTAGTAGGAAGTACATTTTTAAAAGTTTTAGCGGAATATGAATTCCCAATTAATGAATTAAGATTATTAGCATCATCAAGAAGTGCTGGAAAAGAAATAGAATATTGTGGAAAGAAAATCGTTGTTCAAGAACTAACAAAAGATTCATTCAAAGGTATTGATATTGCGTTATTTAGTGCAGGTGGATCAATTTCTAAAGAATATTGTCCAATCGCAGCAGAAGCTGGATGTGTAGTAATTGATAACTCATCTGCATTCAGACAAGATCCAACTTTACCATTAGTAGTTCCAGAAGTTAACCCTCAAGATATTAGAAATTATGGAATTATAGCAAATCCAAACTGTTCTACAATTCAATCAATTGTTCCATTAAAAGCATTAGAACCATATGGATTAAAAAGAGTTTGTTATAACACTTATCAAGCAGTAAGTGGAAGTGGAATGAAAGGTATTAGTGATTTAAAGAATACATTAGAAGGCAAACCAAATGAATTCTATGCATATCCAATTGCAAAGACATGTGTACCTGAAATAGATTCATTCCTAGATGATGGATATACAAAAGAAGAAATGAAAATGGTTAACGAAACAAGAAAGATGTTACATATGTCAGAACTTCCAGTTTCAGCAACTTGTATTAGAGTTCCTGTAGCTAACTGTCATGGTGTATCAATTCAAGTAGAATTAGAAAAACCATTTGAATTAGATGAAATTAGAAAACTATTTGCTAACTATCCAGGCTTAGTATTAGTAGATGATCCAAAAAATCATATTTATCCAGTTTCAACAATTGCTGATGGAAACAATGATATCTATGTAGGAAGAATCAGAAAAGACTTAAGTTGTGCTAATGGATTATTATTCTACACAGTAGCAGATAATATTAGAAAAGGTGCAGCCGCAAATGCTGTTCAAATTGCTAAGTATATAGTAGAAAACAATATGCTTTAATAAATAATGACTAACAGGTAGATATTTAAAATCTACCTTTTTTTGCATAAATGAAATATGGGAAAACTCCCAAATTTTTATTTTTTAAAATAAGTAAAAGTTTTGTGGTAAAAATATCATTTTTTAAGTGTTACTATAGTGAAAGATATTTATGTAAGAAAATAAGTAACTGAAAGGAAGAAAAGTATGAATACAAGAATTAAATTAATAGCAGAATTTCAAGAAAAAGAATTAGATACATTATTTGAAAAATTAGATAAAGAATTTAAACCTTTAATTAAATATCACTTACGAACAATTCCAATAGAATATAAAGAAGATATATATCAAGAAATGTTATTCTTACTATTTGAGATAATTAATTATAGATTCACAATTAATACCAATGTAAATTTAGATGAAAAACTTTTCACAATGGAGAATTATAAAAAAATAACAAAAAGTAATTTCAAAAATATTAATAAAGTATTGAAAACTAGTCATGCAGATGCCTTTATAAAGCTTTACGGTAATAATCTAATTAAATTATCTTTCAAAAATGAATACTATAGAAAACTATTTATTTATGAGTATATGTTATTTTGTAATGAGCGACAATTTACATTTTATCTCAATAAAGCATTTAAAAACATTAGATTAGATTTTATAAAGAAATATAAAATTTATAATGATTATTTTGTAAAAACATTAAATGAAAA
>CAZHQU010000090.1:0-7237 GCA_964534245.1 uncultured Coprobacillus sp. | reverse complement strand
AGAAGGAGTTGGTCCTAGATACTGTCCATCTATAGAAGATAAAGTAGTAAGATTTAATACTAAAGAAAGTCATCAAGTATTCTTAGAACCTGAAAGTTTAGAAATAGATGAAGTCTATCCTCAAGGATTCTCAACATCTATGCCATATGAAGTTCAAGAAAAAATGATTAAAACACTTCCAGGATTGGAAAATGCGGTAATAGCTAAATATGCATATGCAATTGAATATGATGCAATTAATCCATTAGAATTAAAAGACAACTTAGAAACAAAGAAAGTAAGTAACTTATTCTTTGCTGGACAAGTGAATGGAACAAGTGGATATGAAGAAGCCGCATGTCAAGGCCTAATGGCTGGTATTAATGCGAATATGAAACTAAAAGGAAAAGAACCATTAGTTTTACGTAGAGATGAAGCATATATCGGTGTATTAATTGATGATTTAATTACTAAAGGCGTAAGAGATCCATACAGATTATTAACATCGAGAGCTGAATACAGACTATTATTAAGACATGATAATGCTAGTGATAGACTAATTCATTATGGCCATGAAATTGGACTAATTAGTGATGAACGTTATAACAAGTTCTTAGAAAAGAGAAGATTAATTGAAGAAATAAAAGCTAAACTAAAAGAAATTAAGTTCACTCCAACAAAAGAATTTAACGAGTACTTATTAACAAATGGAAAATCAATAATAAATGAAAAAGTATCAGGATACGATTTACTAAAACGGCCAAATATAGACTTTAAAGATATATGTGAATATAACAAAGATGATTTCAATTATGATGAAACTTTAAAAGAACAAGTATTAATTGAAGTTAAATATGAAGGATATATTAAGAAAGAATATAAAGAAGCAAGCAAACTAAAACAAATGGAATCTAGAAAACTTCCAGATGATATTGATTACACTAAAATACCAAATGTAGCTAAAGAAGCTATTGAAAAGCTAAATACTGTTAGACCAAGTACATTAGCTCAGGCAAGTAGAATAAGTGGAGTTAATCCATCTGATATAACAATGATTTTAGTTTATCTTGAGAGTCGTAAAAATTCATAATTAGATAAACATAAAGAAATATTTAAGTATAATTACTACTTAATTTGATAGATTAAAAATATAATATATAGATATAAAAAATATAAGGACAAATATGAACAAATTAATTGAAACTCATAAAAGTGAATTTGAAAAATACTTTAATTACTTAGTAGAAGAAAATAACAAATACAATTTAACAGCAATTACAACTGAAGAAGAAGCCTATATAAAGCATTTTGAAGATTCATTAGCCCTTGGAAAGGAATTTGAATTAAGCGGTAAAACTCTTTTGGATGTTGGTAGTGGTGCTGGTTTTCCAGCAATTCCTCTTAAAATATGTTATCCAGAATTAAATATTACGATAATAGAACCAACTCAAAAAAGAGTAAACTTTATGAAAAATGTAATTACTATGCTTGATTTAAAAGGCATAGAAGTAATTTGTGGGAGAGCTGAAGATATAGTTAGAACAAATGACTTAAGTGAAAAGTTTGATTTTGTTGTGGCGAGAGCTGTAGCAAATCTGTCAGTTTTATTAGAACTACTAGTACCATATGCGAAAGTAAATGGTAAAATAGTAGCTTATAAAGGTGACAAAGGTAAAGAAGAAGCGGAAGGCGCTATGTCAGCATTAAAGACTTTATCGTGCAAGGTGTCGAATATTGTCGAATACTGTCTAAGATGTGATATGGGCAGTCGATCTTTAGTAATAATAAATAAGAATAAATCAACAAATAGTAAATATCCAAGAAAGTACGCTGAGATAAAGCGTAAACCATTATAAGGAGTTCGTATGGGAAAGGTAATAGCAATAGCTAATTGTAAAGGTGGAGTTGGTAAAACTACCACAGCAATAAATTTAGGTGCTGCGCTAGCAGATGAAAATAAGAAAACATTAGTAATAGATTTAGATGAAAGAGGCTATGCTTCTTTAGGATTAGGAATAAAGAAAGAATTTATTGAAAAAACATCTTATGATTTATTATTATCTAAATGTACATTAGAAGAATGCATCACAGCAACACCACTTGATAATTTATACATTATTCCAGGTTCTTCTTATGAATATAATATTGAAGTTGATTTATCACAAATAGAAAAACATAATATAATACTTTCAAAACTATTGAGTGAAGCACGTGACATTTATGATTTCATATTAATAGATTGTCCGCCATCACTAGGAATAGTTGTTGAGAACGCTTTTTATGCAAGCAACTCTGTAATAATTCCTGTTGATTGTGACTATTATTCATATGAAGCATTAACTGAAATGATTAATAAAATAAATGTAGTTCAAAAGCATAAAAAGAAAAAAAGATTAAACTTAATAATTGAGGGGATATTATTAACCAAACTAGACAATAGAAACCTAATAGGATATAAAATGGTCGAAAAAGTTAAAAACATGTTTCCAACAAAAACTTTTAATACAATAATAAATAAATCAAGTCACTTACAAGAAGCTCCAATACATGGAAAAAGTGTAGTAGAATTTGCATATAATTCAAGGGGAAGCAAAGAATATCGTGAACTTGCTAAAGAGATATTAAGTAAAACAGTAGAAGAATAATTATAAATATATATTTAGAATAGGAGTCTAGTATGATAATTATAAATAACTATAAAGAAGGAGATACTTTAGAATTTAAAAAGACACATCCATGTGGAGGGAAACTTTGGAAAGTTTTAAAGTATGGTGTAGATTGCAAGTTAGAATGTACTACTTGTAAAAGAGTTATTATACTAACTCGAGTAGAAATAAGTAAAAGACTAAAAAAAATTATTAGTGCAGATAATAAGTAGTATAAAGAAGGTGTTAAAAATGGTAAAGAGATTTATAAAATATTATAAACCACATAAGAAATTATTGTTTATAGATTTGTTTTGTGCATTAATGATATCTATAATAGATTTAATATTTCCAATTCTTACAAGAGAAGTATTAAATAAAGCTGATGAAGTAATTAACAAACCTGAAGAACCAATTGAATCTTTTTTATTTCCAAGTGGTTTCTTAGAAGAAAATGCCTTTATTAGGATTATTATAGTAATGGGAATTATCTTTGTAGTGTTTTATGTAATTAGATTTATTTTATCATATATAATTGGTTATTATGGACATGTAATGGGTATTAGATTAGAAACAGATATGAGAAAGGATTTATTCCATAAATTCCAAAATCTTGATTATCAATACTTTGATGATAAGAAGACTGGTGAATTAATGTCTAACCTTACAACACATTTACATGATGTGTCAGAGATGAGTCATCACGCACCAGAAGATTTATTTATCTCATTCATAATGTTAATAGGTAGCTTTATATATCTATTTGTGTTCTTAAATCCATATCTAACAATAATTGTATTTGTATTCTTATTAATGCTTGTAGCTTATTCAATTTCAAGAAGAAAGAAAATGCTAAAAGCATTTAGAGATGCAAGAAATGCTCAAAGTGAATTAAGCGCAAAAGTAGAAAGTTCATTAAGTGGAATTAGATTAACAAAAGCATTTAATAATAGTGAATACGAAGAAAATAAATTCGAAGAAATTAATGCTTTATATAGAGGAGCAAGAGCTGGAGTGTTCAAGCAAATCGGTATGTATGGATCAGGTAATGATTTCTTCATTAGTTTGACCAATTTAGCATTATTAATCTTTGGTATTATATTTGTTATTAATGACTGGGGAGTAGATTATGTTGACTTAACAGCATACTTCTTATTCATTAACTTCTTAATTAAACCTATATCTAGACTTACAGCATCTATGGAACAAATCCAACAAGGTTTCTCTGGTGTTGAAAAGTTCTATAACATAATGGATGTTGAAGAAAAAATAGTTAATAATGATGGATTAGTAAAAGATAAATACGAAGGTGAAATTGAATTTAAAAATGTTTCATTTAGTTATGTTCATGAAGATGATAAACAAGTACTATCTAACTTAAGTTTAAAAATAGAACCAGGAAAGAAAATAGCAATAGTTGGTGAAACTGGAGTAGGTAAAACTACTATATCAAAACTTATTCCTCGTTTTTATGATGTAGATGAAGGTGAAATCTTAGTAGATGGCGTAAACGTAAAAGAATATAATTTAAATTCATTACGTAATGCAATCGGACATGTTGAACAAGATGTATTTATTTTCTATGGGACAATCAAAGAAAATATATTATTTGGTAAACCAGAGGCTACAATGGAAGAAGTTGTTGAAGCCGCAAAGAAAGCAAGAATTCATGACTTTATCGAATCATTAGATGATAAGTATGATACATTAACAGGAGAACGTGGAGTAAAACTTTCTGGTGGTCAAAAACAAAGAATCGCTATAGCAAGATTATTCCTAAAAGACCCAACAATAATAATATTAGATGAAGCTACATCATCACTAGACAATGTAACTGAAAAACTAATTCAACAATCATTTGATGATTTATCAAAAGATAAAACAACAATAGTAATTGCTCATAGACTTTCAACAATCAAAAACTCTGATGAAATAATAGTAATATCTAAAAAAGGAATAATTGAACGTGGAAGCCACGAAGAGTTAATTAAACAAAATGGATTCTATGCTAATCTATATAATTCCAGTATAACGATATAAATATATTAGATAAAATTCTAGTACTAAATTAAGCTAACTATATGGTTAGCTTTTTATTTTAAATACATCAAAATTATTACATTTTTCTACATTTGAATTTTATATAATAATATATACTATAAATATTATATTATGAGAGGTAGTAAAATGAGTAAGTATTTGAATATAATTGTGATAGCTTTTTTCAGTATTTTTGCTTTTGAGTTTGACTTTGGATTAGCGTTAGTTATTCCAATAATATTTTTATATGAATTAATGAATCCTAAATCAATACTTATATTTATTCCAATGAATTTAATTTGTGCATATTTTTTCTTCAGTGATTACTTTATATCATTATCTTTAGTGCATATTATAATTACTATATATTTATTAATATTTAATAAGAAAGAAAGTGTATTATTAGGTAGTTTATTTACATTTATTACAACAATTGCTTCTTATTTAATATTAGATGATGGTATTACTTTTAGTACTTTATTGAGTGATTTAAATAATATACTTAATAATAATTTGTATATTATAATTATATGTTCATTAATAAGTTCACTAGTGTTTGCTTTTATATATAGTATCCTAAAGAAGAATAGAGAGTTTCTAACATACTTAGAAGTGGTTTCGATTTTCATAAGTATACTCTGCGCAAGCCGAATTTCTAGTGAAATTAATATAGGATTCATATTATCTTGCTTCTATGCGATGTATTTCACTTTTAACGCGGGTATTTACGTCTCTCTTAGCTTTTCAGTTCTTTTGTCTGTATTTATGTATTATGCCTATAAAATCGATTACAGCCTCATTTTGCCGTTCATTTCTGTTGTGTATTTGATTAATAATGTAACTAGTGGCTTTATAACTGTAATTTTATCAACAGTAGTAGCATTTTTATATCCTGAATACTTAAATATATGTTTAATAATAGATATAGAGTGTATAATCTTCGAAATAGTTAAGAATAAAGTCGTAAGTAAAAATGTTACAAAGAAAGAAGTAGTAAAAGAAGGATATAATAATTCTGTAGAAGTATTAAATAGAGATATTATAGCTTTCTCAAGCTTTTTAGATATGTGCGCAAGCGATACAGACAACACAAAAGAGTATCATAAAAGACTTAACGAAGGAATAAACAATCTAATATGCAATTATTGCGCTAAATGTTATGTAAAAGGTAAATGCGATCAGACACATATAAAAGAACATTTGAAAGAATTAATCTATAACTGTAAAGATAATACATATAATATCAACGATAATCCTGTTTTAGGAGTATGCCCTTATAATGTCGAGATGAGAAAAAGTGCAATACTTACATATGATTCACTCAATAATGTAAATATAAAAAGTAAAGAAAAAGCAATAACATCTGTATTAAATGGTGTAAGCAATATGCTAAGACAATTTGTTGTTGAGAATAATCTAAAAAAAGAACTAGATTATGAAGATGTATATAAAATAAAAAAGTCTATAGTAGACTCAGGGTATAACTTAACATATTTTAAATGTAAGAAATTATTTGTTGATGATTTTGTTGTGGAGGTGGGTATAAGAGGGACTTCATTTGATGATATAAAAGAAGATATAACAAGAATATGTAATAAACATATCCAGAAAGGTGTAACAATAGAATATAAAAACACAGAAAATGGGAAAGTATATTTTAGAATAATTCCAAAAGTCTTATGCAAAATAGAATACGGAAAATCAAACATTGCTTCAGGGACAGTCTCTGGAGATAATGTATTAGTTAAAGAAACAGAAGACGGAAAAATGGTAGCATGTATATGTGATGGCATGGGAAAAGGGTATAGTGCTAACCTTTCAAGTGAAGCAGTAGTTCAAATGATAGAAGAACTTTACGAATCATCAATGTCATCATATGCAATTATTCAAATAATTAACACATACTGCGGGATAAAAGATAGTATTGATAGTTTTTGTACACTTGATTATATGGAACTAAACAAACGAAACAATGAACTTACATTTTATAAAATGTCATCAGCCCCAACATATATATTTCATAAAGATAAATCAGTAGTAAAAGTAAATAATAAAAGACTACCATTAGGTAAAGAAAATGAAATAGTAGTTGAAAATGAATGCATAGAATGCGGAGATGTAATTGTAATGAGTAGTGATGGAGTATTTGATAATGTTGTAAACGAAAAAGAATTAGAAAATATAATCTCCGGAATTACTCATCTATCAGTAGAAAAAATAGTTTGTAGGATAATAGAATATATTAAACATGATAAAATATTAACAAATGATGATCTATCAATAATAGTTCTAAAGGTTTTACCAATATAACAAATAATAATTATAATTATGAAAATAATTATTTATATAATTCATGTTTCCAGTTTCTCATTCCCCCAGTTACATTAATAGCACAGTAACCTAACTTAGTTAAATGATTAACACCTTTAGGAGATGAGATACCTAAATCGCAAATAACATAATACGTATATTCATATTTGTAACTTAATTTGCTTTTAGAAAGAAGTGAATGAAGAGGAAAATTAATAGCATTTAATATATGTCCTTTTTTATAATCTGATCTTTCTCTTACA
>CAZHQU010000089.1:0-7274 GCA_964534245.1 uncultured Coprobacillus sp. | reverse complement strand
ACTAGATAGGAGTTATATAGACAATTTTGTGATTGTTGTTGGATATAAGAAAGAGATAATTGAGAATTTATTAAATACTAAAAACTTATTAAATAAATATAAATTAGTTCATCAAGAAAAGCAACTTGGAACAGGTGATGCGGTAAAGAGAGGTCTTGAGAAATGTTCAGACGGAATCACAGTAGTTATACCTGGTGATATGCCTTTCATTAGTTCTGATATTTTTGAGCGACTAATAAGTGCACACATAGTTAATAAAAATGATGTTACGATAGTAACAAACGTATTGCGAGATTCTAATGGATATGGGAGAATATTAAGAGATAATAATAAAATAATTAAAATAATAGAAGATAAAAATGCTACAAAAGAACAAAAAGATATAAAAGAAGTAAACACTGGCCTAATTTGTTTTAATACAGATTTACTATGTGATAGTATTAATACATTAGAACTCAACAAATTAACTAATGAGTATTATATTACAGATTTAATAGAAAAACTAAACGATAAAATAATTGGTTCTATTACTTACATTGATGATTATAGATTGTTTGGAATAAATAGCATCAATGATCTAAATCATATAATCGATAAAATGAATTATATATAATTTATATCTAAAAATTTATAAAATTATAATCTATAGAAAAAGAGCAATATTATTAATTGCTCTTTTAATTTACAATATATTTACTTGATGAAACTAATAATCCCATTTGTATCATAGTGATGAGTAAGCTGCTACCACCATAACTAAACATTGGTAAGGTAATCCCAGTTACAGGTAATAACCCAACAACAACCCCGATATTAATAAATACTTGAGTAGCAAGGGAGATTACAATTCCTACTGATAAGAATTTAATGAAATTATTGTCTACTTGCATACTAATTTTTACTCCTTTATATATAATATAGAAATAGAGTAACAGTATAAATCCACCACCAATTAATCCTATTTCTTCTAACACAATTGCAAAAATAAAATCATTTTGAGGCTCAGGTAGGAAGAAATGTTTTTGGATTGAATTATTAAAGCCATGACCTAATAGACCTCCAGGAGTTATAGCAAACAAAGATTGGATTCCTTGAAATCCACTACCTAAAGGGTCTTCCCAAGGGTTAATAAATGCTAATATTCGATCAATTCTATATGGTGCACTAATTATTAAAATAGTTATTCCAAGAAGTCCTATGAGCATTATAAAACCAAAATACTTGTATGGGACTCCTGTTATAAAGATAAGAAGAAGTGAGGATATTACTATCACTAGTCCTGTTCCAAAGTCAGGTTGTAACATTATTATTAGGAAAATGATAATCGAAACACTAAATAGCATTAGAAAACTTTTGAAGGATTTAAGATCATTATAGTTGTCTTTTAAGTATTTAGAGTATAATAACAAAAGTCCTACTTTCATAAATTCTGATGGTTGAATTGAAAACCCAAATAGAGATATCCAACTTCTAGCCCCACCTCTTACAGATCCAATTCCAGGAATCAAGACTAATAAGAGAAGAATTAAACATAATATAAAGATAATTGAAACGTATTTTTCTAATTTTGTTATGTCAAATTTAACAATAAAATACATAAAAAAATAGGAAATAATCAAAAAGACACCTTGTCTTTTGAAAAAGTAGAAACCATCGTTATAGTTCTCTTTCCCAACGATATTACTTGCGCTGTAGACAAATGTTAAACCTATTAATGATAAAAATATAATAACAATTAATAATCTATGATCAATACTTTTAAACTTATTTAAATTTATATATTTTTCTTTATTGTACTTATCCATATCATCACATTATTTTATATGAATAATTACAAAAAAAAATGAATAATATTAATTATTATTAATACTATTCATTATTGATTTTGTAAAGATGTTTTCTACCATTTTTTCCAACAAAGCTAATAACATTTAAATAAAGCATAACATTAATAATAAATCTAGTTTTATATAATGTTTGTTTTGTTTGTTTTCTTAAATCGTCTACAGTGAATTCGTTTGATAAAACTGGTAATATGTCTCTATAGGTTTTATAGTTATCGCTAGTATTTAGAGTATACATATCAAAAAGTTCAATCGGGAATCTCTCTTCACGAGTCGAGCCTCTTTTTTTATCTTTGCTCCAACCATTTAAGTTTCTCATTTCTAATAAATCGATTAGAAGTATTTTGATATCCAGGTTAGGATTATCGAGAATAAATTTTATTTTGTATAGTTCATAAAAAGCATCATAAAATGATCCTTTTTTTGGACTTTTTCTTTTGTCTAATACTTCACCAGATTCAAAGTTTATCCATTGTAAGAATTTAATATGAGGAATCGGATAAACAATAGTAACTTTATGATTTTCTAGAAAATAGTTTAATTTATCTCTTAATTTATTGAAATTTGCTGTTTGGATTTCATAAATATGGTTATCAATCATTATATCAGCATAGTAACTTCCAACTTTAATTTCATGATATGATTCATCTTCACAAAAGAATTTCTTTAAAATCATATGAGTATTCTTTTCTGATAAAGTACCTATCTTATGATTATCTTTATTGTACATTCCTTGATATTCATTTATTATACGTAAAAATCTCTCTTTGTCTTTTTGCATAACGATACCTCATATATAGTTTACCACTTTTTAGAAAAAAATTAAATATATTTTAAAAAATTAATGATATTATAAATCTTGAAAAACATATGCAATTATGCTATAATATGGTTGCAATTATAAATATTTAAATAAAGGAGATTTAATTGTGATTTACAAGACTATTACTAATTACAAAGATGCAACAAAAGATTTTTTAGAAAATGAAAAACAATTTCATTTAGGCGTTATTACAACTGAACAATCTAACCCTATTACTAAAAACTTAAGTGCAACAATCGCTAAAGACACAGCAAAAGGTGTTAAAACTATTTTCATGGCTGACAAATATGTAGCTCCAGTTGCTCGTGCTCAATTCCAAACACCTGAATTCCAAGCATTCGTTGATGATATCAAGAGATGTATGGATGAAAGAAAGAAAGTAGTATTCTCAAGTGTAGGAGCTTCAGGAAGAATGGCTATCCAAATGGATGGTGCTTGGAGAAGCTTCTGGCAAGGCTTAGTAGATAAAATTCCTAACCACCGCTATGAATTTTTAGAAATGGCAGAAGTTGTTAGCAGCTTCACTACTGGTGGTGACAGAGCATTAGTTCGTTCTGTTGAAAACTTTGAAGACTATATGACATTTGGCGCTAAACAAGTTGACGAAGCTGAAATGGTTCCTGGTGATGTATTAGTAGCATTATCTGAATGTGGTTTATCAGCTAGTATCAATGGTTCTGCAGTTCGTGGATATGAAATCGGCGTTAAAACTTACTACATTTTCTGTAACCCAGAAGAAATCTTAAGAAAACATTTAGACCGTGCACGTGCTGTATTTGAATGTATCGATGAATACAATGAAAATAAAGCTAAAGGTATCGACAATGGTAAATATATCGTTAAGATTCCATTACGTATTGGTAATATGGCTGTTTCTGGTTCAACTCGTATGCAAGTTACTACAGTTGAATTATTAGCTGCTGGTGCTGCACTAGAAGTTGCTGCAAACAGATGGTTAAAAGAAAACTTAACTGAACAAGAATTAGCAGTTATCGGTGGAGAAATGTTAGAACTTGATCAATATGCTGATGCATTTGAATCATTAAATAAACAATTAACATGTGGAAAAGCACTTAAAGGTGTTGCTCAAGCTGTTGATTTCGAAGTTGACACTTACAACCAAAAAGGTTTAGTTACTTATATCACTCATGAATACTTATTAGATATCATGACAGATACAACTGAACGTCAACCAACATTCACGCTTCCTCCATTCAAGAAATTTGCTGATACAACTAGCGAAGTATCTTGGGCTTATATTAAAGACCCACTATATCCAAACGAAGTTGCATGGCAACAAGTATTCCGTCGTCCAATCAAAGGTTTAGAATGGACTAAGGAAGACTATATTGAAATGAAAGCTAACGAAGACATTATCAATAATCCTCCAAAAGTTGCTGGAGCAGAAGTATTAGATTATGTAATCGGTTATGAAGATGACCCATCAAGATATTCACGTCCATGTTCTCAATTAGTATTAATTGATATCAATGGTTCAGCTACTCCTGAAATCGTTAATTGGTACAAGAAAGAAGTAGTTAAATACTCTGGTGGTAAAGTTATTAGATTTGGTCAAATTCCAGCTGAAAAGATTGCTAAAGATGAAATCAGAATTCCTGTTGAATTACCAAGAACTTGCACAGATATTATGTATCACTTATTAGTTAAAGTTGCATTCAACTGCTTAAGTACTGGTACAATGGCTAAGATGGGCCGTGTTTATGGTAACTGGATGGTACAAGTTTTACCTACTAATAAGAAATTAATCGACCGTTCTTCAAGAATTATTGCTAACTTAGCAAATATTCCTTATGAACAAGCTGTTGAAGAATTCTTCTATTCTTACTATAACCGTAAACCAGAAGATGAATATCGTGAATCTTATGTTGTTGAAACATTACGTCGTTTAGGATTTGATCCAAACGCTGATATTAAATAATATTAGATATTACTGAGCTAACTTAGGTTAGCTCTTTTTGATTTAATATTTATATTTTGACATATACTAAATAGTAGTGTATAATTAATATATAAAAGGAGTGAGTTTTATGATTTGTTATCATGGAAGTGATATGCTTGTAGATAATCCTAAAATAATTGAATCTAAAAGGCCGCTTGATTTTGGTGGAGGATTTTATGTTACAACAAGTAAGTCACAAGCTATTAATTGGTCCTTAAAAGTTAAATATAGAAATAATAGTGAATTTCAATGCATTAATAGTTATGAATTTGATTATGAAAATGCTAAAAAAAATTTAACAATATTAGAATTTGATAAAGCGGATGAAAAATGGTTGAATTTTATATGTAATAATAGAAGTGGTAAATATATTGGGGAATATGATATAGTTATTGGACCAGTTGCTGATGACAAAGTGTATCGTGTAGTTGTTGAATATGAAAATGGTGATATTGATAAGACTGATGCATTAAAAAGATTAAAAACCGAAAATCTTTGCGACCAAATCTTATTTCATACAATCAAATCCTTAAAATTTTTGAAATTTATAAATATGGAGGTAATAAATAATGAATGAACGTAGTTATGAAATACTTCTTTATACTGTAACTGCTAGCGTTGTAAATAAAATAATGGAGTTAAATAATTGGAGTGAAGATATTGCTCTAGAGAGATTTACTAATTCAAAATTATATTCATATTTGGAAAAAGAAGAAACTAAAGTATGGCAATATAGTGCCTTAATGCTTGCTGAGTTATTTAATGAAGAACAAGCAGGTAAATTAATTTTACCAGAGGTGTAATATGAGTAAAACATTAGAGTTTAAAGTTTTTTGTTTTGAAGCATATAGAATTGAAAAAAAGCTAACTGGTAAGCAAACAATAGAGTTATTCAAAAAATATGGTGTATTAGATTATCTTGAGACATGTTATGATGTTTTACATACAACCGGAAGAGATTATATTATTCAGGATATAGATATATTTATTGAAAAAAGAAAATAATCAGAAGTAGACCTAGTTATATGGCTAGGTTTTCTTTTTTAAATGAAATATAAACAAATTATAATAAGGTTTAAAAAATATTAATTTTGTAGTATAATATAATATTATAAGAGGATTATTTATGGAAAATAAATTATTAGAAGGAAAAATATCAAAATTGATTTTTAAATTATCTCTTCCAATGATTGTTGCTCAACTTATTAATTTACTTTATAATATTGTTGATAGAATTTATATAGGTAATTATAAAGACGTTGGACTTGTTGCTATTGGAGGAGTGGGAGCATGTTTTCCAATTATTATAATAATTAGTGCTTTTGCATCGTTGTTTGGAATGGGTGCACCTTATGCAGCAATCGCTCTTGGTAAGAAAGATGTTAAATCTGCTGAAAAGACTTTAAATAATAGTTTTATATTATTGTTATTAATTAGTATAGTTATTATTCCGATTTTACTTTTATTTAAAGAACAGATTCTTTACGCCTTTGGTGCTAATGAGATAAATTATCAATATGCAAATGAGTATATTACTATTTATGTAATTGGAACTCCATTTGTAATGTTATCACTTGGACTAAATCAATACATAACCGCTCAAGGGAAATCATTATTTGCAATGTTATCAGTTGCGATTGGCGCAGTTATGAACATTATTCTTGATCCAATTTTCATTAATGGATTAGATATGGGAGTTAGTGGAGCAGCACTAGCAACAATTATTTCTCAAGGTTTTTCAGCGGCTTATGTAATTATATTTTTGATTAGTCAAAAGTCAATAATTAAAATTAAACCATTTACTTATAAGTTAGAAAAAGAAGTTGTTAAACCGATTCTGTTTTTAGGATTATCTCCTTTTATAATGCAATCAACAGAGGCTTTAGTTCAAATTACTTTTAACTATCAAATTAAAAATTATATAACCGATCTAGATATGCAAACACTTTACTTATCTTCAATGACTGTTATGATAAGTATAATGTCATTAATAAATATGCCGATGCAAGGACTAGCCCAAGGAACTCAACCAATTATAAGTCAAAACTTTGGTGCTGGTAAACTTGATAGATCAAAAGAAGCAAGTAGAAAACTAATTTTATATTGTTTAATATTTAGTTTTGTATTTGTTTTAGTATTATATATATTCCCAGAAGTATTTATTAGTATATTTAATGATTCTACTGAATTAATTGAGTTAACAAAAAGATTAATTAGAATATTCTTTATTGGAATGGCATTTATGGGAATCCAAATAGGATGTCAAAATAGTTTCCTTGCATTAGGTAAAAGTAAAATATCTTTACTTTTAGCATTGTTAAGAAAAATAATATTGTTAATTCCATTAACATTCATATTACCTTTAATGCTAGGTAGTAATGGTATATACATTGCTGAAAGTAGTGCTGATATATTAGCTATATCAATAACATTAACATGTTATTTAATATTATTTAATAAATATTTATATTCTAAAAAGATTTAAACTATAAGGAGATAATAATGAAAAAAATAGAAAGTTTTACTGTAGATCATTTAAATCTATATCCTGGAATTTATGTTTCAAGAAAAGATAAAAATATAGATGTAATTACTACATTTGATTTAAGAATGACAGCACCAAACAGAGAACCTGTTATGGATGTCC
>CAZHQU010000088.1:7079-7347 GCA_964534245.1 uncultured Coprobacillus sp. | reverse complement strand
CCAAACATTGCTCCATCATTATATAGTAAATTAAAATCGATAATTTTAGGAATACATGTTACATGTGCTCCATCACCTAAGTATTTAAAGACAAAATATTTAGTTAATTGATCAACTGCTACTAATACAATGATTACGATTAAATAAATGTATATATTTTTCATAAAATTTTTCATCTTTTTTATCCGTTTCTATGTATTAATTTATATATCATATATTTTATAATATTTTATAATATTTTATAATTAAAATGCACTTACTAGAATAA
>CAZHQU010000088.1:831-7069 GCA_964534245.1 uncultured Coprobacillus sp. | reverse complement strand
ATTTAAAGTTTGGTAGAAAAATACAGCTTTATCATTAATTTGTTGAAGATCAGTCATGTCAGGTTCAATTAATTTCAACATTCTAATACTAATATAATTTGATAAACCATTACAAAACATAAACAATGCCCAAGCAATTGCTAAGAATAAATAAACTGTATTTGGATTATACCAATAAACTTCAATTACTTCAAATAAAGTCCAAGCAATAGGTAGTACTGGAATTGCTGTTAAAAGAATTCCCCATAAAAATGATTTTGTTGAAGTGGATTTTTTGAATTTAATATTCATAAATTTTTTAAATACATATTTTCCTAAGCTCCAAAAGCTTCGATTGTTTTGGTTATTCATCATATTACTTATACTCCTCTAGCTTAGCTAATTCTTCTAAGATATCTTCAAAACTTGATACACTCTTAATAAAGTCATAATTATAACCATATTTTTTACAAGCTTCAACTGCTGCTTCATAATCTCCACTATCAACAAAGAACACTTTAACTTCAGCTAAATATGCTTTTACTACTTTTTGTTCAACACCACCAATTAATCCTATAGAACCATCTAAATTAATTGTTCCTGTTCCACAAATTAAGTTTCCTTTAGTAATATCTTCTTTTGTTAACTGGTTATAAATAGATAAACAAAGCATAGCCCCACCGCTATTACCACTAGCATGGAAATATTCATTATAATTAACAGTAAATTTTGGAGTTGAGTTTTCACCATCTAAATGATAATATTCTTGAACAGATAAACCAGTAGAAAGTTTTCCAGATTCGGTTTTATAGATTTTTGCTGTACGTTCTAAAACTTCATCAGAATTATGCTTTACAACTTTGAAATTGATGTAATCACCTTCATTTTTAATTAGGCCTTTTCTGTCTTCTCCAAGAAGTTTATCATATATAGTTTGGATATCATCAAGACAAGTGATTTTTTCACCCTCAACTTCGGTAATAATATGATCTGCTTCTATAGTCGAATCAGGATTTTGATTTATTGCTACAATTAAACCTTTAAATGAATAGACTAAATTAATCGTATCATCTTTTTCTTTAGCAAGTTTATAGGCATACATTATCGCATTATTAATACTAATTCTTTTACTTACAACGCCATACTTTTTTTCATCTTGATTTGACAAAATATCATCAGCAGGATCAGATATTTCAACTTTAACTTCATTTTTCATTAACCAGTATTGTAATAAAGACATATCATTAAAAGTCATAACTGAAACCGTATGAATATAACCCGGATCATTTTGTGTATCTACTTGCACAGTAGAATATGGATTTCCAAGTGATCCAGGGGTAGTTAACTCATAGTCAACTTTATAAAAGCAAATAAAAGTAAGAAATAATTCTATTAAAATTAGTAATATAATAATAATTTTAGTAATCAACTTACTATTAAGAAACCTGTTAAATAAATCTTTTATATAAGTTACAAACATTCAGATTCTCCTTCTATATTTTATAGATTTTTTATAGATTTTTTATAGATTTAAAATTAATTTACAGATAAGTTAATTTTATCCATTTTACGATAATTGATTTTTGCGGCAGTAAGCATTCTCTTAGATGCTAAATTTTCTTTTGTTCCATCATATTTATCATCCATATAAACGATTTCTTTTATACCGCTTTGAATGATTAATTTTGCACATTCATTGCATGGGAATAATGTAACATAAAGTGTACAACCTTCAGTATTAGAATTTGAGTTTAAAATTGCATTAGGTTCCGCATGAACAACATAAGGGTATTTTGTATCTAGGAAATCACCCTTATTATCCCATGGGAAATCTTTATCATCACAACCAAATGGAAATCCATTATAACCTATACCAACAATTTTCTTTTTTTGATTAACTATACATGCTCCTACTTGAGTATTTGGATCTTTACTTCTCATTGCTGATAGTAAGGCAATCCCCATAAAATATGTATCCCAACTAATGTAATTTTCTCTCATATGTTTAACTCCTGTATTTGTTAGTTTATATTTTATATATTTAATCTATTTTATATATTATGTTATTTGTTATTTAATAATTTGTTTTATAATATAATCTGCAAGCAATAATCCACTATATGCGGTAACAATCATATAAGAACCTAAAATTTCATTTTTGATAGGTTCCTCAGTTGAAGATACCACCATAAACTTTTTGTTTATTTGATTGTCTCTCATCATTTTTCTAATTCGTTTCGCAAGCGGATCATAACTAGTTTTTGAAATATCCATCACTTTTAATAAACTTGAATCGAATTTTTTAGCTGTTCCCATTGAACTTATGAAAACTTTATCTTTTTCTAAACAAGTTTTTATAAGTAAGAATTTATTATCGATATCATCAATTGCATCAATTAAATAATCAAACTCAAAGTCAAAAAGAGAAAGTTCACTTGAGAACTTCTCTTTTATTATTTGTACATTTGCATTTGGATTAATTTCTAAAATTTTATCTTTTATAACATCTACTTTGTGTTTACCAATTGTATTTACATTAGCTATTATTTGTCTATTTATATTTGATGCCTGCACGACATCAAAATCGCAGACAATTATATTTTCTATCCCACATCGGGCAAGAGTTTCACAAGCAACTGATCCGACTCCCCCACAACCTACAACACAAACTTTTGCATTTTTTATTTTAGAAATTTGTTCATCATTTAAAAGTGCAAAAAATCTTTTAAATTTGTCCATAATTTATATATATAATATTTTCTAAATATTATTTATTTTCTTTTCTTAAATCAATATGAAGTTCTTTTAATTGTTCTTCACTAATTGGTGTTGGAGCTTCACTCATAGGACATTGTGCATTAGCACTCTTAGGGAAAGCAATTACGTCACGTAAAGATGTGCATCCACAAAGAATCATAGCAAGTCTATCTAGACCTAATGCAATACCACCATGAGGAGGTGTACCAAATTTAAGTGCATTTACAAAGTAACCAAATTTACGATTAATATCATCATCACTTAAACCAATAGCTTTGAACATATCAGATTGAACTTTTTGGTCATGGATACGGATTGATCCACTACCTAATTCATAACCATTTAATACGATGTCATAACATTTTGAGTAACAAACTTCTGGATTAGTTAATAACTTATCTTTGAATTCATCTTTTGGACTAGTGAATGGGTGATGCGCAGCAATATATCTGCCTTCTTCTTCACTATATTCAAATGATGGCCAGTTAGTAATCCAGCACCAAGCATATTCATTAGGATTTATTAAGCCTAATTCTTTACCTAATGTATTACGAAGTGTTGCAAGAGATGCGTTACATACGTTCTTTTCGTCAGCCACAAAGAATAATAAGTCACCATTTTCAACTTCTAATAGTTTAATAACTTCTGCTTGCGCTTCTTCAGTTAGGTATTTAGCAATGCTACCAGAGAAAGTATTATTTTCATATTTTAAATACATTAAGCCTTTAGCTTTGTATTTCTTAACGATTTCAGTTAAACGATCGATTTCTTTACGAGAATATTTAGCACTAGCACCTTTAGCGTTTAAACCTTTGATTAATTCACCATTTTCATATGCAGATTTAAATACACCAAATTCTAATTTACCGAATATTTCTGTAACGTTTTTAAGTTCTAAACCAAAACGTAAGTCAGGTTTATCATTACCAAAGCGTTCCATTGATTCATCAAAAGGAATTCTCTTGAATGGAATTTCTAATTCGATTCCTTTAACGTCTTTCATTACTTTATAAACCATACCTTCGATCATTTGATAAATATCTTCTTCATCAACGAAACTCATTTCAACGTCGATTTGAGTGAATTCCATTTGTCTATCAGCTCTTAAGTCTTCATCACGGAAGCATCTAGCAATTTGATAATATCTATCCATACCAGAAACCATTAATAATTGTTTATAAAGTTGAGGAGATTGAGGTAATGCATAGAATTTACCAGGATTAACTCTTGATGGAACTAAATAGTCACGAGCACCTTCAGGTGTTGTTTTACCAAATACTGGAGTTTCAACTTCAATGAAATCTTGACTATCAAAGTAATTACGAACTGAATTAGCAATTTTATGTCTAATAAATAAATTATTTTGTAATACTGGTCTTCTTAAGTCTAAGTATCTATATTTCATACGTAAATCTTCTAAAGCATCAGTTTCATCAGCAATAATCATTGGAGTTTGTTCTGATTCACTTAAGATAACAACTTCTTCAGCTTCAACTTCGATTTCCCCAGTAGCAATATTTTTATTAATACTTTCACGTTTGATAACTTTACCAATAACATTAATTACATATTCATTTTTACATTTTTCTAAAACTTCATAACATGATGATTCTGGTCTAGTAACAACTTGTGTAATACCATATCTATCTCTTAAATCAATGAAAATTAAACCACCAAGATTTCTTTTCTTAGCAACCCATCCAGCAAGTTTAACTGTTTCACCAACATTTTCAATTCTTAAACATCCATTATTATGTGATCTATACATATTATCTATTCTCCTTTATATAATTTATAATTTCTTCAAATTTGATTTCTTCTTGATTTCCTGTTTTAGTATCTTTAATCTTAACACTATTATTTTGTCTTTCAGTTTCACCAATTATAACTATATATTTAGCATTAACTCTATCAGATAATTTAAATTGTGGTTTTAATACATTACTATTGTAATCTATCTCACAAACAATTCCTTCTTTTCTTAGTTTTGCACAAAGTGATAAAGCAAATAATTTAGATTCTTCATCTAAAGTTAATAAAGCCAAATCACAATTAGTGTTTAATTCAGGAAGTAAGTTATAATATTCTAATAAATTAGCTAAACGTTCGACACCAAATGCAAATCCAATACCTGGAATATCAGGTCCACCTAAAGTTTTAGTTAGACCACTATATCTTCCACCAGCAGAGATTGCTATATTTTTTAGTGAGTTTGCTGGGTCTTTGTCATCTCCTAGTGAAATGAATTCAAATACAGTATCTGTATAATAATCAAGACCTCTAACTAAGTTATAATCAACTTCATATCCTATATTTAAATAATCTAAAGTTTTAAGTAAATTATTAAAATATTCTTTACTATTATCGTTTAAATAATCATGAATTTTAGGTGCATTTTTAAGAATTGGATTTTCTCTATCTACTTTACAATCTAAAATTCTCATTGGATTTTTGTTTAATCTGTTTTTACAGTCTTCACACAAATCATCAATTTTGTCACTAAAATATTCTTTTAAAGCTGTTTGATAAGCAGTTCTAGATTCAAAATCTCCAATTGTATTCACAACAAGTTTATATTTACCTTCAAAACCAACGTTTTTAAGAATCAAATCCATTAAACATATAACATCAGCATCTAGTAAATAACTTGCATCACCAAAGAATTCTACACCAAATTGTACAAATTCTCTGTATCTACCTGCTTGAGGACGTTCATGTCTAAACATAGGCATATTGTAATAGTATTTTTTTATACCCGGATTTGCATATAATTTATTCTCTAAAAATGATCTAACAATAGATGCAGTTCCTTCAGGTCTTAATGTAATACTTTTTTTGCTCTTATCTAAGAATGTATACATTTCCTTAGTAACAACATCGCTAGTTTCACCACTACTTCTATTAAAAACTTCTGTAGCTTCAAATGTTGGTGTAATCATTTCTTCCATGTTGTAAGTTTTAACGATTTCACGAGCTTTAGCTTCAACATATCTACGTTTTAAAGCACTATACCCAACAAAATCTAAAGTCCCTTTGATCTTTTGATAACCCATATCTAAAATCTCCTTATCTAGTAATAATATATAAAAAAAGCCCTTAAAGAATTATAAAACTCTTTAAGGACGAAATATCTAAAACATATAAATAATATTATTATAAATAATATTTTATATTTGTACTTCCGCGGTGCCACCTTAATTCATAACAAATTCTAAATTATATTTTGTTATGCTCTTTTGTATTTAAATTTATAATATGAAATCTAAAAGTGTCTTCTTAATAAACATTGCTTAAGCGAATTTCACCCTAACGCTCTCTCTAAAAAGATATTTATTAATACTCTTCTTTATCATCAATATTCATACTTATTATATTATATCAAAAAATTCAAAAAAGTAAAGAATAAATTTTTTAATATAACATTTATATGATTAATATACATTTTTAAGAATTATTTTATTTTCTAATACTTCAATTTTATCTTGTTTAGTTTTAACTGATA
>CAZHQU010000088.1:0-821 GCA_964534245.1 uncultured Coprobacillus sp. | reverse complement strand
CAATTGCATTTTTAAATGATGTCTTACTCATATTAAATAGTTTTGCAATTAATTCTGGAGAACTCTTTTCTGTAATCATCATTACACCATTATTTTTATATAAGTAATCTAAAATGATAACTAAATCATCATCAATTTGGAATTCTTTATTTTTGTTAAGTGTTCCCGAATAATCAGTTTCATGAATATCAATAATTTTAACATCAAACTTTTCTCCTAAACGACATTTCTTACGGAAATTAGTTTTATAGATAAAAATTATTTCATAATCTTCAGTTACTAAGTTAATTCCTTCTGGAGTAATTCTATATACATAACCAGTAACTTGATCATTTTTATTAAGTCTTACTTCTTTTTCACAAAGTCTTGTTATTTCAGGTTTATTTGCAATTTTAAGTGCTAATCTATTAGCTTTGACTTTAAGTTCACATGGAACCTTATCGCCAA
Source organism: uncultured Coprobacillus sp. (assembly GCA_964534245.1). Classification (GTDB taxonomy): domain Bacteria; phylum Bacillota_I; class Bacilli_A; order ML615J-28; family CAG-698; genus CAG-698. The sequence continues at coordinate 374 of CAZHQU010000088.1, read as the reverse complement.
CTTTTGGCCATTCGTTTTCATTGTTTGGTAAATCGTCTGAACCTAATAAAATATCTTTACTAATACCAATGTTAAAAAATACACCTAAGTTTTTATTAACATCTCCAACTTCTAACAAGCGAGTTTCACCGACTTCTAATAGTGGTTTAAAAAGAGTTGCGGCAACGCGGTTCTTTTTATCGACATATAAAAATGCTCTTGCTTTATCACCAGGGATAAATGAATTACCATTGCATTCATTGTGATGTAAAAAGAATTCCTCACCATCGTGTTCTAATACGTATCCTAACTTTGTTTCGCGATCAACTGTAAAAGTATATGTTTTTCCTATTTTCATTTTTTTATCCTTTCAAATTATATATATATATTTATAC
>CAZHQU010000087.1:0-7441 GCA_964534245.1 uncultured Coprobacillus sp. | reverse complement strand
GTGATTTAATGAATAAATATTTAAAACTTTCCTTACAAATCACAAAATACTTATTTATTACTTTTATTATTTTTATTACCTTCTTAATTATTGGATTAACAATATATTCTAAAAATTTAGATTATTATATGCCAAATATTGTTAATATTGAAATATATGATAATGATAACAAACTCGTTAATAAAATTAACAATGTTTCTAGTTCAAGTTATGTCAGAATAAACGACATTAATCCTAATATAATTAAAGCATTTATTGCTATTGAAGATAAAGAGTTTTATAGTCATCAAGGTATAAATTTAAAAAGAATCTTTGGAGCTTTTATTAACAATCTAAAATCTGGAGAAATTACACAAGGTGGTTCAACAATTACTCAACAATATGTTAAAAATACTTTTTTAGATTCTTCTAAAACATTTAAGCGTAAACTTGAAGAAGCATTAATTGCTATTAATTTAGAATCTAAATACAGTAAAGATGAAATACTTGAAGGTTATTTAAATTCGATTTATTTCGATCATGGTGTATATGGTATATATGATGCATGTTTATTCTACTTCAACAAAGAGCCTTATGAAATTAACATAAATGAAGCTGCTGTTCTTGCTTCTATTCCAAAGTCTCCATCTAACTATTCTCCTGTAAAAAATCCTGAGAATAATAATAAACGACGAAAACTTGTTCTTTCTGAACTACTTGAAGATGAAGGCATCGCATTAGATGAATATAATTCTATTATTAATGTTTTCCCAGAGATTTATGGGAAATTAGAAAAGGTCAAAACTGAAAATGCTCCTTTTTATCATGATATTATCATTAAGGAACTTGATAATCTTAATATTGATTTAAATAAAGGGATTAAAGTATATACAAGTTTAGACTTAAATCTTAACAAAATTATATCTAATGCGATTAGCAAATACTATACAAATGAAAATGGTATTGAACTTGCAATCGTGGCGATGGATACTAATGGTAACGTTCTAGCAAATGTTGGTGGAGTTGATTATCTTAAATCTACATATAATAGAACTTATTCATTAAGACAACCAGGTTCTACTATCAAAACATTTCTATATTATAGTGCATTAGAAAACGGATTTAATGTTTCATCGAAGTTTATGAGTGAACCTACTACATTTTACTATGGTAATAAGCCTTATACACCTTCTAATTATAATAATATATATCCATATACTGATGTATCGATGATTTATGCTATTGCATGTAGTGATAATATATATGCAATGAAGACACATCTATATCTAGGAACTTCAAAACTATATAATACTTTACTTAATTTTGGTTTTAACAATAAAATTCAAAATAACCCATCTCTAGCTTTAGGAACAAGTGAAGTATCATTAAATGAATTAGTAACAGGTTATACTAAACTAGCCAGTTTAGGTAAAGATGTAAATCAAACCTACATTACTAAAATTACTGACTTAAACGGAACGATAGTGTATCAAAAAAGATATGATGTTAATCAAACATTTAATAAAAAAACTTGTTACTTAATATCTGAAGCTTTGACTAATGTTTTTGATGGAAATATTAGAATTAATATTAGTCCAACATGTACATCTATCAACCAGTTTTTAACGTCAAAATATTCATGTAAATCAGGTTCTACTGACTATGATGGACTAATAGTTGGATATAACAAGGATATAGTTCTTGGCATATGGACAGGATACGATGATAATCGAAAATTAAAAAATTCTGAAACTAAATATATAAAATATATATGGGCTAACATTATGGAAAATTATAATAAAGGTAAAACTAATACATGGTATGAACCTATGAAGGATACAATAGCTTTAAAACTTAATCCAATAAATGGTGAAATAGGTCTATATGATGAATATCAAAAATATTTATATTTTGATGTTAATAACTTACCAGATTTCTTCTATTAAGAGGTATAATAAAAAGCTAACTAAAAAGTTAGCTTTTTTTTAATTTATAGTAAGAACAACATCTTTTTTAAATCCATCTCTAAATATCAAAATATTTATTTTTTCTCCACTATTGGGAGTAAATTTATTTAGTTCAATTCTCAAATCTGATAATTCTCTCATTTTTACTCCATTAAATTCTAGAATAATATCATCTTTTAATAACACTGAACTTGCTAATGAATCCGTTGCAACTTCTGTTATATAGATGCCTTCTGTTATACTTTCTGGAAGTAAATAACCAGTTATTTTACCAGAAGATAATATACTGCTAATACTTTGAATAGTTATTCCTAAAACAATACGAGGGGGAATTTCACCCTTCTCTAAGTAAGAAATAGTATTCTTTACAACATCAATTGTTATTGAGAATCCCATATTATCTATATCAGTTGTTGCAAATTTAAGTGTATTCACACCTATTACTTCACCATATATATTAAATAATGGTCCACCACTATTGCCGGGGTTAATTGCACAATCATGTTGTATACATAATAAATCCCAATCGTTAACATCATCATTATTTGTGTCAACAGAAATATATCTATTAGGATGTGAAACAATTCCCATTGTTGCACTATTAGAAAACTCAAAGCCTTCAGGATTACCTATAGCAATAACAAAATCTCCTGATTTAACTTTTGTTGAGTCACCAAGCTTTAATGGTTTAATATATTCATCATGATTGAACACTATTATAGCCAAATCATCTTTAGTATCAAATCTAACTAAAGTAGCATCATACTCCATTCTATCATCAGATAAATATATCTTAAGAGCATTACTATCCTCAACAACATGTCGATTAGTAATAATATAATGTTTATATTTAACTATATCTCTCTCTTCTAAATTATCTGTAACTAGTCCATCACTCAAAATTCCTTTTACTTTATATACAAATCCAGTTCCAACAGATGCTTTTACAAGTTTATTAGATGCATTATTTTGATAATTAGCTACACCCACAACTGACTTTGAGCAATCTTCAATTACACTATTAAATACAGATTGTACTTTATCAATAATTACTATATCAGTTAAATCGCTATTAACCTCTTCAAATAGTTGTTTTAAATCTACTAATTGTTCCCATTCAGTATCATTAGCATATCTCCACATAAGGACAAAATTGTCTACAGTAAACTCTAAAATTTTTGAATCATCTTGTATAATACTATCAAAATCAAATAGTAATGTTTTTGTATCACCCTCATACCCAAACATTAATTTATTTCCCTCAAGTTCAAATTCTATTTCTCTTCCATCTTCACCTTTTAACCTAGTTAGATCAATTAAAACGTTCTCATCATCACCAAATTTATAGATTAATTGATTATTAACAACTTCAAAGTTAATTTGGTTTTTAAAATCTAATATATTACTAAAATTAAATAGTTCTTTCCATTCATTTTCATATGTATAGCGCCATTTCAGAATTAAATCTTCAAAGAGAAATTCGATTTCATATTTACTATCAAATATATTATCAAAATCTATCAATAAAGTTTTATCTTCTCCCGGATAGCCACATATTAATTTGTTATCAACAAGTTCAAATTCTACATTTTTGCCATCTTCACCATTAGTGCCATTTTCACCTTTTAAACTATCTAAATCAATCAATTCTTTAACTTCTCCATTTGAATAAGAATAAACTAATTTATTATTAACTATTTCTATAATTAATTCTAGGTCCTCGTTTAATTCTGGGTTTTTGTCTGATTCAGGTTCTTTATTTAATTCTGATAAGTCATAAACCGTTTTCCATTCACCATCTGTATAACGCCATTCTAATATGTTATTATTGACTCTAAATTCAATTTCTTTTTCTGGACAGTTACTTTCACTATCACAACTAATTAAAAACAAACACATTAATAACAATATAATATATTTTGATAAAAATATAATTCTTTTCATAGTTAGTCTCCTTGTATAATATGTATTATATCATTTTTTATTTGAAAAGTATATAAAAACTGACTTCACTTATGTGAAATCAGTTTATAGTCTTATCGGTATCCAAATATTTTAATTGTTCTACCAGTTTTACCATTATCTAAAAGATAATCAGTTGAAACAATAAATAATTCACCTTCAAAAATATTATCCACAAGTCTTCCTGATGGGAATTTTTTATTATTAATTGAAGTTTCAGAATAAATATATGATCCATCAACTGTCTCATAAAAGAATAAATCTTGATAATTTCTTACAATAATGTTATTACCTAAATATACACAATCACCTAATAATTCTATTTCAGTAATATTATTATTCAAATACAATCTATAGAATTTATTATTCATTTCAGCAAACACACAATTGTTTACAACATCAGTTGATATAAAATCATAATTAAAATCTGTTAGTGCAATACCTTCAGAATTAGCAATACCATATTTATAACTACCACATATAATGTATGTATTAGTTGTATCCGTCTTTAAAGAATAATTATTTATATAAGAAATAATATTTAAATGTTCATCGTAAATTATTGTATTTCGACTTAAGTAATTATCTCCAATCTTTTTAAATGTTGAAAAATCTATACCAGTAATATCATCATGAAATTTCCCTTTTCCATCTACTAAATATGTTTTTGAATCACTAATTGATTTATCGCTATTGATTTGAGAAATAGTTGTACTATAATATTTATAATCATCATTATTTATTAATAATTTTGTATTTTCAAAAATAACATTATAATCTTTAGTTGTTTTCTTTCCGGTTTTATAGTTGAATCCAAATGTTGAAATATTATATTTTACATTTTTGAAATAACAATCATATACATCTGAGTCAGTTGGAACTTCATATCTACATTGGAAGATAATTTCATCTCCAAAAATAGCAACTATATCATATTGACCATCAAACTCAACGGAAGATAAAAATTTATAATCATAATTGTAGAATGAATATCTACCATATGCTTCTAAGAAATATCCTTCCAAACCTATAATTTTTAAATCAACAAAATTTCCTAACTTATCTCCAACATTTTCATTTGAAGAGTTTTGATCAATTATTACATAAGAAACAGAAGAATCGTTATTATATTTATAACTAATAGTATGATAAGCATTATTTTCATCATAATAACTTACTTGCACATATAAATTATTATCTTTCATTATGTAATTTACATTTGATATTTGATCATCTCCGCTATATAACATATTACCATACATATCAAATATGTAAGTTGATGTTTCAGTATTTAAATATAAGTAACTATGAGAATAATCACATTCATTGATAAAATATTCATTTAATGAACTGAATTCTATTTCAACTATTACGTCTTGGATAATAAGTGAATAAAAATTCAAGTTATTATCATCATTATGATAAACTACAAAATCATCTGAAATGTCCAAAAATATTTTATCATCAGAATTCAATTCATCTAAACAAACAGGCGTTTTATTTAATGTTTCATAAATATTGCCTGAATCATTCGCATTTTCTTTAATAATAGCATCTAATAATTTTGCATCAATTACATCATTACCAGTACTTAACGAAAAACTATTACAACATCCTGTCAAGCATAGCATACAAATAAACGATAAAATTATAATAATTATTTTTTTCATATTTCTCCTGATATCGTTAAAATGTTAACTCTAGTTCTAATATCTGACCATTTCTTAATACTTTCACTTTAATTATTTGATCACTACCAACAATAATAGCACCAAGTTCTGCTCTTAATTGTATTGACTTTCTTAATACTAAGCCATTAAATTCTAATAAAATATCATCTTTTTGTAAGATGCCATAAGCAGGAGATCCATGTGTAACATCAGTAATGTATAATCCAGTTTTTAAACCTTCTGGTAATTTATAATCATAATCAGCATTTTCATAATCAGTTTGTAATAAATCAAGAACTGATATAACAGTAATTCCAATTTTTGCTCTTTGAGGAACTTTACCTTTTTCTAAATAAGGTAGCAATTCAACTATTGTATTTGAAGGAATTGAGAATCCCATATTATCTACTTCTGCTGAAGCAAATTTCATTGTATTAATTCCAATTACTTCTCCATACATGTTAAGTAATGGGCCACCACTATTACCTGGGTTTATTGATGCATCATGTTGAATGTATACAGCATCCCAATCGTTTACACCATCACCATCGGTATCATCAGAAATAAATCTTTCTGGATAAGACACGATACCACGAGTTGCTGAAGATGAGAATTCAAACCCTTCTGGATTTCCAATTGCAATTACAGTTTCACCATGATCAAGAGTATCACTATTAGAAAACTTAAGTGGATTAATATATTCATCGTATTTAAATTTAACAATCGCCATATCAACTTTATCATCATAATGAATTAATTCAGCATCAATTTCTTCATCAATTGTATGTAAATATACTTTAACAAAATCTGAATTTTCTATAACATGTTTATTAGTAATAACATAATATTCATATTGGCTAAGATTATCTAAATTATCTATGTATAAACCTTCTTGATTAATTCCACGTACATAATAAACAAATCCACTACCAATACTTGCTTTAACTAATTGGTGATTAGAATTATATTGGTAATTAGCGATACCAATTATTGAATCTTTTGTATTTCTGATTACATCAAGAGTTGCATTTTCAAAGTTTTCATTACGCGTGTTTTCAGTTATATTTATAGCAATTGAATCAGTAATAGTGTTATTTATTTTTGATGCTACAGTTATTATAACTGTACCAACACTTTTAAACTTAACAACACCAGTTGTATCAACTGTAGCAAGTGACTCATCAGAACTAGTAAACACAACATCTTGAGAAGCATTTAATGGATTAGTTTGATATCTTAAATATGCAATAGTATCAGTGTATGCATTATTATCTCCAGTTAAATCAATACTATTGGGTGCTTCTTCAGAATATTCAACTTCTTTATTTATTACTTTGACATAAAGTCTGCCATAAACAGCAGTGTTTTCTTTGCATGTAGCGATAACTGATGCTGTACCAACACTAACTCCTGTTACATAACCTTCAGAAGTAACATCTAAAACACTTGGGTTTGATGATTCCCATGTGAATTCTTCGGCATATTTTCCTTCTGGCGTAATTGTTGCATTAGCATAGAAGCTTTCTGTTATTTCTATTTGGTTATTACCTGAAACACTTACTTTTGTAACAACTAATCCATCTAAGATACCTCCTGTATCAGGTAAACATCCTGGTATAATTATTAACATCAATAATAAAAACAACATTAAAATTTTCTTTTTCATTTTGCCTCCTAAAAACTATTATCTTTAATTTAAATTAAATAATTTATGAGCATTTTCATATAGTGTTTTTTCTACATAAACTTTATCTAAATTTTTAATCTCACAAATTTTATCAATAATATATGGTATATATGATGATTTATTAATTTTACCTCTGAATGGAACTGGAGCTAAATAAGGAGCATCAGTTTCTGTTA
>CAZHQU010000086.1:0-7464 GCA_964534245.1 uncultured Coprobacillus sp. | reverse complement strand
AATTGAAAATCATATTTAAATACATCTTCATTTTTTAATTCTTCTTCTCCAAAAGGATAAAGGACTCCATCATCAACATTTTCCTCAAAGTCTGGATAAACTTGATTAATAGTCGCACAAACTACTTCGATTTCTTTATAATATAATGATATAAGTTTATCAAGATTGTCATTCAATTCTTTATACTCAGTTTCATTTTCAAACACTTTGTTATTTGCTTTATATAAAGAAATTTTAAGCATAGCTATTTCAATAAGATCAGCATACTCTTTATCAATATCTTTCATATAACTCTTTATTAATGCCATATGTTTTTTAAATTTATCTAGCCCTTTTATTGTTGTAATATTAGCATGCTTTCTTTTTTTATTTAGATAATTTTTAAAATCATTAGGTTCTTTTTCAATTTCACTAATTTTAGCTGGAATATAGCCATTACAAACCATATAAGCATTCCATCTATATTTTTCTTGAATTGCTAAATTATCACGAGCGATACTAGAAGGATCAATTTTGTATAGTTTATTAAATCTATTTTCAATATTACTTTTACCATTAGCATCATATATTTTTTGTATATCATAATCAATACCAATCATTTTCATTTTAAATGCAATATTTAGTGCCGCATAGTAATTTGATCTTCTCTGATTTTGAGTCCATTTATAATACCATTTATAAATCGAACATATTTCAACTTTCTTTTTTATATCTAACTTTGAATTAGTTGTTAATCCAAATTTAAAATAAATATCATTTAATGTCTTATCAATGTCTTCCACATTATTATCAAATTCAGAATAAATAATATGTCTATTAAGAGCCAAATTTTCTAAGTTTAATTTTAACAAATTATCTATTTTCATTATTTCTAAATCTGAACCAAAAGGAATCATATTCTCGTCATAAATATAACTATTTTTATCAGAAACTAACTTATATAAATCATAATCTTTAATTCTTACAAAAATTTTAATAATTGATTTATTATTCGCATTCCATTCCTTAATTTTTTGAGACATTTTTTTTGCAATGTCTATATTTTCTAAATCATTACCAATAGAGACTACAATATAATTACAAGTAATACCATACTCTAATTTGATAGTTTTATTCCCATTTACAATTTTTTCTATTTTAGTTGCAGCTTCTATTTTTTCTTTAATACTATTATAAAATTCCTTTGAATCAGTATTTTCTTTTGGAAATTGAATATTTGCTGGGATTTCTATTTTATCGTAATAGTCTTTAGGATCATACAACATCAAATATTCATTTTCAAATCTATGAAAAGTATAATTTAAATTGCCCTCATTTTTATTATCATCAGTTTTTTCGTATATATAATAATTGACAGGTTTATGATTTTCTTTTTCTTTATTTATATTTTCACCTTGTTTTTCCTGTAATTTAATATTTTCATTTACTTTTTTGGTTTTCTCATTGTTTTGTATAGCTATAAACTGATTATTACATATTGAGTTAATTAATAATTCTTTATTAACCTTACCAAAACCTAAATAAAACACATTTAAATTAACATCTTTTAAAAGTGCATTATCATAATCAATATGGCACTCATTCATATATTTATTTAGTGGATATTTATACTCAAACATATCAGCAATTAATCTATGTTTATTAATATAATGAATCAATCCTTTAGATTTTTCTATTAATGACTCATATATACTCTTATATTGATATGAGCCTAAAACATAATAATTTACTTTTGACAAAGCATCAACTGTTAAAATTGGATCATTGTATTCTAATGTAATAGGTTTACCTATATAGTATTTAGTATTATTTTTTTTCTTTCTTAATTCTTCTTTACAATCTAAATTTGTAAAATTTACATTTACAGTAATAATAACATACTCATTTTTCTTGATAATTAATTTATTATCTTTTATATCAATTACATCATTATCGCAAGAATGATAACAAACTGAGATTTGACTTTCGTCAAGCAATTTGTACTGCTTAACTTTATTTATAATTACTTCTTTTAGATTATCATATGTTTTTAATTCAAGTTCTTTAGTTTTATTTAAATTTGTTATATTGAATTTGATCTTTTTATTTAGTTTTAAGCAATATATAGTTTTTCCATTTTTATCTTCGTAATTATAGCCTATCAAATCAGAAACAATATCATCTGATTCCAAATCTAAATAATTAAGTATTTCTGATATATTGTCTGAATTAATATTAATATATTCCTCATCAAATTTTATTTTGTATTTTTTTGTTCCAAATTTTATATCAAAAATATTAAATAGTTTTTCTTTTTTGTATGCCTTAATCACAACTTCTTGTGCTTTTTTTCCAATTACTCTACCATCTTCTACTTCAGCAATAGAATTATCAGATGATTCCCATATAATTTTATAATTTTTTTCTTCAATTTGTTTATAGATTTCATTAATTAATTCTACATTTTTAGACTCATCATTTGTGTTTATTATAACTCTCGTTATTTTAGATCTCTTTTTTCTTTTTAAAGTCAATCTATTTAAATAATTTATTAATTGATTATATTTATCAAATGATTTAAAAGCAATTTTATGTAAAAACATTTCTTCTTTAATCTCATCTGTTATAGATTTACCAATTCTTAGTTCTTTTTCTTTTGGAGAAACAGCATCGATAACAATTGCATTTTTACTATCATTTGCCATTTCATAATTAGTTTTGTTGAATCCAATAATTACACATAATTCAGCATTTTTCAATCTATATATGTATTTAACTTTATTTACTATCTCTTGTAATACAAAATTAATTATAAATAAAATTGAAGTAATAACTGTCAAAAAGAAAGTAATATAAACAAGAACTCTATAATCGCATAATGTTCTCATTGCATTTTCTAATGAATCAAGTTGTAATTTCATAACTATTGCTTCAACTGTCACCTTAAATCCTTCAATAATACCATTTAGTATGTTCCCATTTAATTCATCATGTATTGTACCAACTACATAAACCAAAAATGAATAAACATAAATCCATAAAATATGTTTACTCTTAAAATTCCTAATCATATGATAATTTTCAGTTTTGCTGTGTTTAATAAAGAATTTTATGACATAAAAAGCTATTACAAATAAAATCAAATATAAAATATAGGTGTTAAACCTTAAAAACGTCATAAACAGCCCTCCCACAACATTATTATACAATGTTTTACAAAAAAAGACAATAATAAAAGTATGGTAAACATTTATGATTACCATACTTTGTTTTTTATAATTCTATTTTAGTTAATAGAAAATCAATTATTGATTTTCTCTTTATAATTCCAATATAAACACCTCTATCGTCAATAATAGGAATAAAGTTTTGTTCAAGAGCTAGTCTTACTACTTCTTCCATTGGTGTCCATATTGATAATGGTTTATAAGGACGATATAATTCTATTTCTTTTATCCTAACTTTTTCGGAAACATTTATATTAAATGAACAAGAATTCTTTATAAATCTTAATATGTCACCTTCTGAAACTGTAGATACAAAGAAACCCTCATCATCTATTAATGGAACAACGCTAAACTTGTGTACATCGAATTTTTCTAACGTTTGTCTTATAGTTGAGTTTTGATTCACGTAAAGTGTTTCACTTTTGGGAGTAAGAAAACTTAATAAACTAACCATTTTATTTTCCTTTCTTAATTAGTCCCATTTCTATTCTTGTTAATTCTTCAATTATTTTATCCATAAATTCGAAGTCCCATCTGAAGACATCTTCATTCTTAGATATTTCACATAATTTCTTCCTTGTTTCAGCGTCTAATGTATTATTTAAAGCTTTTACTAAATCTTCTTTGCTGAATGTATTGTTATTCTTTAAATAAGTAATATGGATCATGAAATTTTCTAATCCTGTTAGAGTTGTAATGTTAGCATGAAATCTCTTCTTTGCTAATATATCTTTATAACTTTTTCCATATTTTTCATATAATTTATCTATTACAGAAACACGTGCCGGTAAGTATCCATTGCATACCATATAAGCATTCCATCTGTAATGCTCTTGAATAGCTAAGTTTCTTCTTGCACCTTTTACATCTAAATCATTTAATTCATATCCTTTTGCTTGTCCATACACATTATTAAAATCTTGAACTATTTTATTAAACTTTTCTAAGTCAAATTCATTTGTTTCATCAATATCATATCCAAGTAGATTAAGTTTAAATCTAATGTTAAGTGATGTATAAATATTAGATTCACGTTTATTTTGATTCCACTTATAGAACCAGTCAAACAATGCAATCATTTCAATTTGTTCTATTTCATTTTCAGGAACATCTATATTTTTATATACATCGGTAGATTTGATTTCTTCAAATTTATCATTGATTTTATTTTTATTACCTTTGTATTGGCTTTCTGTATATTTAATGTGTCTACGAAGAGCTAAGCTTTCAAGTTTTAAATTAACAATATTATTTAGATTTAAAACTTCACTTTGAACACCAAATGGAATAATTTCATATTCGTTTTCATTATTCTCTAGTTTAACGATTGATGCAAGATAATCATCTTTAACTCTAACAAATATCTTAACTTGACTTCCATCAAATAAATCCCATTCACTTGCTTTTTGTTTAATCTTTTTAGCTATATCAATATTGAATAAATCTTCTCCACATGAAACAATAATATAGTTAAATGATTTACTTGCTTCTATCGCATTTTCAATAAGTTTATAGAATTCTTTAGACTCAACATCTACATTAGTAATATTTGAATCTTTAATTAATTCTTTTACATTCTTAATGTTTGCTGGGGCGTGAATTTCATCATAATAATCATTTTCAAATCCAGGTTTAGGGTGTTCATTTTCAAATCTAAAATAAGTAAAATTTAGATTTTGTTCAATGTTATTATTTTTCTCTTTTTCAAAAATATAATAATTTACTGGTTTATGTTTTTCTATAACTTTTGACATATCTTTATCATTAGCATTATAATTTTCTAAAGTAATAAATTGATTATTACGAACTGAGTTCATAAATATTTCTTTATTAACTCTTCCAAAACCAATCATAAAGACATTAACATCCGTATCATTTTTTAATGTTCCTGTCTTATAATCTAAATGGTTCTCATCCATAAATCTAGTAAGAGGATAATTATATTCAAACGAATCAGCTAACATTTTATGAACATTTATAAAATGGAATCTTCCTTTGGATTTCTCTATAATATTAGAATACAATGATGAATACTTATTTGATCCAAATACGTAATAATTTAAATTGTTTAGCTTATCAAAGTTTAAACCTGGAGCATTATTCGTATCATTTTTATAAAATTCATTAATTAAATTAACATTAACATTTTCATCTTCAGTATTAATAATAATTCTTAAGTCTTTATAGTTTTTCTTACTTAATTCATTAATAAATCTTGGGATATCTGTATAATCATCAAAGATTTTAAATGTTATATTAGATAAATACAATTCTTCTTTTATACCATCAATCTTAGATTTTCTTACCTTTGAATCTAATTCATCTTGAGCAACACAATCAATAAAAACTGTATTCTTTGATTCATCTAATAATTTATAATTATGTTTATTAAACCCAATTATAATATATAATGAATCTTGTTCTAACGCTTTATTTAGTCTCTTATTATTATACATATTCTTTCCAAAGAAACTAAATACAAATAAGAATGAACTACAAAACGATGCTATAAAAATTACAAACACTAATAATCTATATATAAATAACTCATCCATTAATCCTTTAACATTATCAAGTTGATATTTAAATACAATTGCCTCAACTGTCATAATTAACGAATCAGCGATTGATATAAATATATCATATAATGTGTCTTGATGAGCCCCTAGATTTTTTTCTAAAATACCAATTAAAAACACTAAAAATACAAGAATGTATACGTAAAAAATTGGACCATTTTTAAAGTTTCTAATAAAATAATACATTTTCTTATCATCTTTTTTACTTAAATAACTTTTAAGTAATCCACTAAATACAATACCAATTAATGCAAACATTATGCATGTAGCAACAATATAAAAAATCATAAGTCCTCCTAATTTTTATATATTAATTATACACAAATTTATTATAAAAATCAACGATATAAACAATAAAATAATCGCAAAAAAAGACAAATAAATAAAGGGTGATAATATCACCCTTTAACACATTCAAATAACAAAAGTTTTATAAAATTTTAGTAATTAATATTTATTGGAGATTTACCGTTTGCTTTAAATTCTCCATTTAAATATTTTGATAGAGCAATAACAGTAGCTTTTTGATACCCATATACACAAATATAGTTTTTAACATTACTGTAAGACATAATATCATATGGTGTATCAAGTGCAATAACTAATGCATCTCTATGTGTTTTAACAAGTGAATTTACAAATGATGCACTTCGTGAATATCCACTTGTTTTTACATTACTAAATGCCACAATAACTTGATCATAGTTTTTAGCTTTTTCAAGTAAAGTAGTTGATTGATTCTTACTAATGTTATTTGAGACAACTTCATAATCACAATCATATCCATTCTCTTTCAAATAATTACATGCATAATTAGCAAATGAATTTGATGATAATCCTGAACCTAAATTATATGAAGTTTCAGGTGAGATAATTAATATTTTTTGTTCTTTATCTAATCCATTAAACTCACCTTTTGCTATTGTTAAACTATCCATAGCAAACTTAATATTTAATTCATCGTTTGATGCTAGCAATTCACTAATATCTTCATTTCTAGCTAGGTAATTATCAAGCAAATCATATTTTAATTTCTTTAATAGTATTCTTCTTACAGATTCATTAATTCTTTCTTCTGTTATTTCACCATTTTTAACTGCTTGAGTTAATGCTTTATGAGCAGTAATTGGATTTGCTATTGTTGTGTATGTAAGAATATCAACACCAGCTTTTACAGCAAGAACAGCAGTTTGATCATATCCACCAAAGTTTTTAGATACTGCATCCATTTCCATTCCATCTGTAATAATTAATCCTTGATAACCTAATTCTAATCTTAATAGATTAGTTAATACTTTTTTAGAAAGAGTTGCTGGATAAGTTTTATCAATTGCAGAGAAAATAATATGTGTTGTCATAATTGAATCAATTCCATTACTAATTGCACTAATAAATGGTGCAAGTTCAGTTTGATATAATTCATCAATACCTGTATCAATTTGAGGTAAACCATAATGACTATCTACTGAAGTATTTCCATGTCCTGGAAAGTGTTTGCTACAGCCCATTACATTTTCACTTTGTAAACCAGTATACATATTTACTCCATACAATCCTACTTTAAGTGGATTATCTGAATAACTTCTTATACCAATGATTGGATTTTCTGGGTTGTTATTAACATCAAGTACAGGAGCAAAGTCTAGATTGATACCATAATTTCTTAATTCCTTACCCAT